>CAZWGW010000226.1:0-6214 GCA_964633565.1 uncultured Planctomycetaceae bacterium | reverse complement strand
CCTGGTGCTCGGAGGCAGTGTGCAGGTGCACGTCGTCGGCGAGCCGGTCGACGATCTTCTTCACGGACTCGATGAAGCTCGCCTCGGCGCGGCTGAAGACGCCCGAAGTGGCCTTCGCTGCGGCCGTTGACCGTGAAGCCGTTGCGGTGGCGGCTCCCTGGCCGACGGCCCCTTCCACTTCTTCGAGCAGTTTGTGGATCCACGCCGGGACTTCGATGCCGGCCGTTGAACCCGCGCCGCGCGGCCGCGCCGCCGGGTCGACCGACAGTTGCGTGAACAGGCTCTCCACCAGGTGCACGAGCCATTCGACGCCGATCACGAAGTAGTCCCAGAGCGTCAATTCGCGCCCGACGCCGGGCAGGAGGTCGTTCGAGGTGCATTCCGTCGCCCAGGCGACCCATTTGCCGTCGACGAACTCCTCGCAGACGACGAGGTTGTGCTTGCGGAACGCGGGGACGGCGTCCGGGTGGGCCGGGTCTTCGAAGACGGTCGCCAGTGGATCACGCCCGGGGACGCGGCCCAGCTCGGCATAGCATTTCCGCATGAGCTGGAAGGCGTTCTCATAGAACCCGCTCCAGACGTGCAGGCCGTGTTCTTCGATGCGATCATAAACGTCCGGATTGCGCCCGCTGGCCCCTTTGCCGCCGATCCGCCAGCCCAACTGGTAGATGGTGACGTCGTACTTGTCGGTCCCGCCCGGCTGGGCGACGAGTTCGTACGCGGCCGTCAGGGCCGAGATGCCGCCACCGAGGATGGCGACGCGGGTCTTTTTGGTCTGTTTGGCCATGAGTGGGATTGTGGGGAGTCTGAGGCTCGCCTGTAGCCGGCCTCAGTGAGGCCGGATGTCGGTGCGCAAACGCCGGGGTCACTGACCCCGGCTACAGCGGAGCGAAAGACGACTTTACGCACCATGTCGTCGCATTGTGCGGAGACGTCGGGCACTAAGACACTAACGGTGGCGCGGACCAGCCGCAATGAAATTGCGCTGAGGAAGACGCGCGGCTGTCGCCGGCCTCAGTGAGGCCGGACGTGAGTGAGCGTCGAGCGACAGCAGCGACCCGGACGCTTTAAGCGTCCGGGTCGCTTGCGAACGGCGACTCAAGCCGGACGCTTGCTGTAGCCGGCCTCAGTGAGGCCGGGAGTCGGTGCGCAAAGGCCGGGGTCACTGACCCCGGCTACAGGCGGCCGAGTCCGGCGACCGCGGTAGGCGCACTGCGGGGCCGCGGGTACACTGGCCGACACGCAACCAGGAGACACGCTGTTTGCAGGGACCCATGGCTCAAGACCAGGCTGTCCCGTTCGCCATTTCAGACCGGTTCCGCATCGAGCGTAAGCTCGGCGCCGGCGGCATGGGGGTCGTGTACGCCGCCTTCGACAACGAGCGGCAGGTCCCCGTTGCGATCAAGACCCTGCGGTCGATGGACGCCGTCGCGCTCTATCGATTCAAGCAGGAGTTCCGCTCATTGGCGGATATCTATCACCCCCATCTGGTGCCGCTCTATGAACTGATCGGCGAGGGGAGCCAGTGGTTCTTCACGATGGAGCTGGTCGACGGCGTCGACCTGATTGCCTCGCTCAGCCCGCACGAGGCTTCGGCAGGCCCGCACGCGCCGGTTGACGCGGCCGAGACACCGACGATCCTGCATACCGACACCGGGGATGCTTCATCATCCGCACCACCAGCGGCTGCGCCGGCGGCCCGCGCCGCCTCGCGCGTCGATTACGACCACGTGCGACAGGCCTTTTCCCAACTGGCGTCCGGAGTGGCGGCGCTCCACGCGCACGGAAAACTGCATCGCGACATCAAGCCCTCCAACACAATCGTGCGGCCGGACGGGACCGTACTATTGATGGATTTCGGCCTTGTGACCGACTCGGCCGTGATCGCTTCCGCCGATCCGTCGACGGAGCCGCGGTCGGTACCATCGTCAACGGGTGGCAGCAGCAGCTCGTATACGACGGGCCATCTGCTCGTGGGGACCGTGAAGTACATGTCGCCCGAACAGGCCGCGGCGCAGCGGGCCACGGAGGCCAGCGACTGGTATTCGTTCGGCGTGATGCTGTTCGAGGCGCTGACGGGGACGCTGCCGTTCAGCGGGACGGCATCGGACATCCTCAACCACAAGAAGTCGCAGAACGCACCACCGCCATCGGCGTTCGCCGCTGGGATCCCGGCGGACCTGGAGCGGCTCTGCACCGGACTGCTGCAGCGCGGCCCGGAGGCGCGGCCGAAGCAGGCTGACATCTTCCGTGTCCTCGGAGTTGACGACCTCGGCGGCTCCGAGTCGGAATCACTCACGACGGCGCTGCCCTTCGTCGGGCGCGCAGAGCAACTGACGGCGATCGAGCGCGCCTACGGACGGATGCGCGACGGCGCAACCGTCGTCGTCCACGTGCGGGGACCGTCGGGCGTCGGCAAGTCGACGCTGGTGCGCCGCTACCTGGGGATGCACGAGGCCCGCATGGACGCGGTGCTGCTGTCCGCCCGCTGCTACGAGCAGGAATCGGTGCCGTACAAGGCGGTCGACAGTCTGATGGACTCGCTGTCGCGCCATCTGCACGTGTTGCCCGAAGGCGACTGCGCCGCGCTGCTGCCGCGGCATATCAGCGCCTTGTCCCGCATCTTTCCGGTCCTCCACCGCGTGCCGGCGGTCGGACATGCCCCGGAGACGACGAGCGGCCGCGACGACCCGGTCGAAGTCCGCCGCCGCGCGTTCGCCGCCCTGAGGGAACTGCTGGCGCGGATCGGCGACCGGCATCCCCTCGTGCTGTTCATCGATGACCTGCAGTGGGGCGACCTCGACAGCGCCAGGCTGCTCAGCGACCTGCTGCAGCCGCCGGACCCTCCGCGGCTGCTGCTCCTGCTCAGCTACCGCAGTGAATACGTCGGGACCAGCGAGTGTCTCCAGGCGCTCGTGGAACTGGGCTCGGGCGGGGCTGGCACGCTCCAGCAGGTTTCACTCGACGTCGGGGCACTCACGCCGCGCGAATCGCGGCAGATGCTGTGCGAACTGATGGGTGAAACGCGCCTGCCCGATGAAGAGACCATCGCGGCGATTGTCGCCCAATCGCAGGGCCGGCCGTTCTTCGTGCTCGAACTCGCCCAGCACCTCCGGTCGGGAGAGCGTCTGCAGGCGATCGCGCGCGGTGCGGCGGGAGTCAATCTGGATGAGATCGTGTGGGACCGCGTAGCGCGGCTCCCCGCCCCGGCGCGCCGGCTGCTGGAAGTGATCGCCGTTGCCGGGCAACCAGTCCCGCTCGGCGCGGCGTATCAGGCGGCCGGCTGCGCCGCGCTCGACCCGTACACGGTCGCGCCGCTCCGGTCCGGGCATCTGATCCGCAGTCTCGGCGGCGGGGCGCGCGACGAGGTCGAGACGTTTCACGACCGGATCCGCGAGAGCGTCGTCGCTCATTTGGCGCAGGACGTCCAGGTGCAGCACCATTCCGGACTGGCCCACGCACTGGAACGGGCGGAGGGGATCGATCCCGAGACAATCGCCGTCCACTGGGACGCCGCGGGAGAGCCGGTCGCGGCGCGCCGCCATTACGAACTCGCCGCGGTCCAGGCCTCTCAGGCGCTGGCGTTCGAGCGCGCGGCCGGCCTGTTCCGCCGCGCCGTCGAATTGCACCCGGACGACCGCGAGGCCGCGCGCCTCCTCAAGACGCAGTTGGCCGAAGCGCTGGCGAATGCCGGGCGCAGCGCCGACGCGGCCCGCGTGTACCTCGACGTGGCCGCTGAGACCGACGATGCGCAGTTGGCGAGCGAACTTGAGCAGCAGGCGGCGCAGCACTTCTGCGCCGGCGGCCATCTCGATGAGGGACGCGCCGTGCTCGGCCGGGTCCTGCGGCGCTTCGGACTGAAACTGCCCGAGACGCAGAACCAGGCGCTATTGCTGCTCCTGCTGCACCGGGCGAAGCTGCGCTTGCGCGGGCTTCGATTCAAAGACCGCACCGCGACCGATGTCCCCGTCGTCGACCGGCAGCGGATCGACCTGGCGTGGGGGGTCGCCTCCGGCATGGCGGCCAAGAACAACATTATCGCCCCGGCGTTTTCCTCGCTCGGCCTCTGGCTGGCGCTGAAGGCGGGCGATCCCAGGCGCGTGGCGCGGGCCCTCTGCTGGGAGGCGGCACAGGTCTCGATCGACGGCATCTCCGCCTCCGCGCGCGCCCGGCACCTCCTCGGACGCGCGGAAGAGATCATCCGCCGCCTGGACGATCCGTACCTCGACGGCATGGCGTCGTTTGCACGCGGGCAACTGAAGTTCTGTCTGGGGGAGTGGGTCGCCGGTCAGGAGAACATGGACAAGGCGGCGGAGACGTTTCGCAGCCGCTGTCCCGGCACGTACCTTGAAGTGGGACAGGCCCACACGTTTGCGCTGTGGTGCATCGCCTATCAGGGGAACTGGCTCGAAATGCGCCGTCGCGCGGACGAATTGAATCGCATCGCGGTGGAGAAGGGGGACCTGTTCACCGTCGCCAACCTGGGGACGTTCATGCTCCCCTTGTGCCGGCTCGCGGACGATGACATCGCGGCGGCGCAGTCGACGATCGAATCGGCCATGCGGCAATGGACCCAGATGGACACCAACCTGCAGCACTTCACGGCGGTGCTGGGGGGGACGTACATCGACCTGTACCGGGGAGACCCGCAGGCGACCTACGACCGCCACGCGCGCGAGTGGGGCCGCTTCAAGAAGGCGATGCTCACGCGGGCGCAGATCTGCCACATTGTGCTCCAGGAGGCGTTCGCCCGCAGTGCGATCGCACTCGCCGGCCGCGGCGGCGACTCGTCCCGATTGCTGGCGGAGGCTGAATCCCGCGCCAACAAAGTCCTCAAGGAGAACATGCCCTACGGCACGGCCTGGGGGACGCTGCTCCTCGCCGGGGTCGCGTTCGGCCGCGGTGACCGCGCCGGATGCGAGCGACAACTGCGCACGGCGATCGATCGGCTGGAAGAGGTCCACATGCGGCTGTTCGCCACGGTGGCGCGGCGGCGCCTGGGGGAGTTGGTCGGCGGGGCCGACGGCCGGCGGCTGGTTGATGAGGCGAACGCGTGGATGAGGGAGCAGACGATCAGGAACCCGGATCGGATGGCGTACGCGCTGGCGCCGTGGGCACCGTGAATCGGCAGGTTGGGTTGCTGTGTGGAGTGGGTTGGGTACGCGTGGGGGGGAGTTCGTTGGCGAGTAATGACACCGTTCACCTGCCGCGGCGGCTGGCGAGACGTTGAACCTCAAATAGCCGTCATGCGGCCGCGGTCAGGTGCAACGGCTGGTTCGGCGTGCCTCACTACTCCGCCCATCGGGCATGAAGAACCGCCCCTATTCCTCTACCCAGTGATCGGTTTATACATGACTTCGGGGATGGGTCTGGCCAACACCTCGCCGCTATCCGACATCGTGACGTGCCGCCTGGGGTCGAACGGAATGGACGCGGTCTTGTATTTGGATTGGGTAATCCTGTGTTCGATGATTTCCAAGGTGAAAAAGATGTCGCGTTCACCCACATCGGCAATTTCAGAGGCCGAACGAGCACTCTCGTAGAAGAACTCTGGGTCCGAGTACCAGAACAGCCGGAGCAGCGTCCCGGCGTCAACATGCGGGTTCTCGACCAGGGCGTGGATCGGCTTCTCCCGGCCGTCCCGCGCCCAGTTCGCGGCGAAGAAGTCGAGCTCCTCTGCGCTTGTGCACGTCTGCAAGAAGTCGGCACGCTCCCGGTGCAGTTTCCGAAGTTGCGGCTTCTCCTCGTCGAGCGCAAACTGTTCGTCGAGTTCCAAGTCACCAGAGCCCTGGCCGACGAGCTTCATAATCTCTTGCTGCCGATGTTCTGACAACGCCAATCGAGTACCCTCCCCTCATCGCGACTTGGCACGAAGACCCCGCAAATAGCCGAGAGCCGCCCGTTTTTTCTCCATTTCGGCTAACCCTTCAGCCGTTCGACCACCAGCCCAAGGTAGTTTACACGTCAGAGACACATCCGCTCCATTCTTGACAAGCGCCTCCAGTGCCGCCACGTTGTTGTAGCGAGCCGCGATCATAAGCGCCGTTTGATCGGTACCGCTCGGCCCATCCACTTCGGCGCCGTGATCAATCAGAGCCTGGATCACCTCTGCCGGGCAGCAACGCACCGCAAATTTGAGAGCCGTCATATCGTCGGGGGCGCGCACCGAATTAACGGACGCGCCCGCCCCCCTCAACCCCAAAGCCACACCACA
>CAZWGW010000225.1:0-9516 GCA_964633565.1 uncultured Planctomycetaceae bacterium | reverse complement strand
CGACTTGCCGGGTGCTCAGGCCTGGGTCTGGGACGACGGCGCGTGGAAACATCAACTGTGCCGCGGACAGCATCCGTTCCGCGAGCATCGGCCCGGCCGGCTGGGTCCGTGGGCGGCCCAGCCACTCGGCGCCTGGCTGCGGGACTTCGCTGCATTCGGCGACTGCGCGCTCGTGCTCACGTGGGCGCCGCTGGCGGCGGGCCCCGATGCACCACGCGACTGGTCGTGGTCCCACACCTGGGACTCAGATGGATGGGGCGAACTGGAGCCGGCCCGGTTTTTTCATCCGCCGCGGCAACTGGACCTGTCCTCACCATACGCGATGCGCGCCGTGCGGTTCGTCGACCTCAACCGTGATGGAGGCCTCGACCTCATCTATTCGGACGCAGCGCAGTACGCCGTCTTTCTGCTGGACATGAACGAGAATCAATGGTCCGCGCCCCTGCTCTCCGGCAAGCGTGGCGAGCGTCCGCCGGAGCAGGAACTGCCGCCGATCGTCCGCGCCGACGGCAGCGACAATGGGTTCTTCGTCCACTCCGGCCACCTGTTCTGGCAGAACGAGGATACGGACACGCTGCCGGACCTGGTGGATCGCCGGTCGTTTGGCGAGTTGTTGAAAGGCGTTCCGCCACCGGGCAATCGGTAGATCGCTTCAAAGATCGACGGCGCTTCGTTCGGCACGTTGATCGCGTATTTCCACATGCAGTTCATGCCGCGCGCGGTTCTTGTCACTGAAATCAATTATTTTGTGCGGTATCGCACTGACGTCGAACAAGAAGTTGTCTCGATCATCGCGAATCAACAACACCTCGCTCGGCTGTCGACAAGCCAAAGCCAGCCCAGCTTCAGTCAATCGGCAGTGCTGCATGTTGACTACCTCGTTACTAACCCCGAACGTGGAAGGTGCTGCCCTGCTGAACTCCGTCCGGGCCGCGGTGAGTATTGAGGTTTATTCCCGAACGCTGGAATCACCCGGTCGGGTCGTGCAGATAGTGCCTTGTCTCAGGATCTCGGTCAGTCGCTGCGCTTCCTGTTCGAAGGAGAAGCACGCGCGGACGCGATGCCAGCCAGCCTCTCCCATTCGTTGCCGACTGGACGGATCCCGGGCGAGTTGCAACAGCGCCGTGGCGTGCCCGTCGACGTCGCCGGGCTCGACGAGGATACCCGTCTCGCCGTCGACGACTGTTTCCGTGACTCCGCCGCTCCGGCCGGTGACGACGGGCAGGCCCGCAGCCATGGCTTCGAGAATGCTGACGCCCAGCGATTCCTCCTGGCGCGTGAGTGGGCCGAACCGGTTATGGGCGGTGAATATATCCGCCCTGTCGCGCAGTTGCTGCCCCTGTTCCGCCGTGACCGCTCCGGGCAAGCGGATCCGGTCAGCGAAAGGGGATCGGCGCCTGAGCCGTTGACATCGAGCGCGCAGCGGACCGTCTCCGGCCAACGTCAGGGTCCCGTTCAGCCCATACCGCGCAGCCCGGTCAAAGGCTTGAATTGTCAGATCCGGCCCCTTGCAATCGACGAGCCGGCCAAGGTAAAGCAGCGAGACCTCGCGAGCCACTCCGCCGCGCGGGCGAAAAGCGGACGGCACCGGGACACCGAGGTGCTTGACGACGATCCGCTCTGGCGAGATGCCCATCGCCTCGAGGCGGTCGCGCGTTGAGCAGGAATTCGCTATGAACATGGCCCGCCGGGAGAGTCGAAGGAGCGACTCGGCGTATCCCCGCGAGAACCGGCGCAGATGCGGCCAGCGTGCAAGCCGCAGGTCCGGGGTCACGTCGAAACCGTGACAGTGGACGAACAGCGGCACGTCACTCGCATCCCAGACGCGTGAGAACAGCAGAGCGCACGTCGCATAGTGGCAGAGGACCGAAGAAATCCGAAGCTGTCTCAGAACGTCGCGCAACGCGCGGTCACCAAACCCGGAGATCAGCGTTGGCGCTCCGATCCGACACGTCAGCCAACCCACAATCGGCGCCAAAGAGTGAACCGGGATGCTGCCCTGCCAGCGGGTCACCGGCGCATAGTTGGTCGCAATTGCGGCAACATCCGATCTCATCGCCTGCAGCATCCGGTGGATCCACAGTTCGGACGGCGTTGGCCAGTTGGGCAAAAGCACGAGCGTGCGCATTCTGTGGACCTGTTTCGTTGATCACGCTGTGGCTCCGTCACGGGGGTCGGTGTCAGGCGACCATGCGAAGAAAGCGGATCCCGCGTCATTCGCGCCGGGAGCGGAAGACCAGCGTGCGGGCAGCGCCGTTCAGCCAGTGCCCGCCGGCGCGTCGCAGAAATCCACAGACTCCGCGGGCGGTGCTGGCAGGTCGAAGTGTACTCTCGCGCGCCAAGAGTCGCAGATACTTGCCTGCCGTGCGGTAGTTCCCGGCGCGAAAGGCCGCCACAATCCAGGTGGCGTAGATGTCCGTCGCGGTGCGCGGCTGGAAGAACTGCCTGACGGAAACCTGTCGTTGATCCCACCCGCGCCGCCAGAACGTGCGGCGAATAACGTCCTGCCGGTCCCGACGGGCCGCATCGGCGTCGTAGCCTGCCGACAGGCTGGCGGGATGGCGTCGGATACGCAGCACAACCTCCGGAAGGTTCGCCAGCACACTCCGTTCAGCAAGGCGCAGGTAGAGGTCGAGGTCTTCGCCGATCTGGAGGCGCTCATCGTAGCCTCCCGCGCTGAGGACGGTGCGGCGTCGAAACATCGCCGACGACTGGATCAGGGCTGATCCGCGGCCCTGCAGGAGTTGCGCTTCGATCCTTGCGTGGTACAGATCGACATGCAACGGAGCGATGGGGCAGCCATCGGCATCCATCTGTTCCGCCTGGCCCCCCACGACGGCGCACTCCGCATGAGTTGCGAGGTAGGCCTGCTCCAGCAGCAGCCGCTGCGGCAGGGCGACATCGTCGGAATCCATCGTCGCGACGAACTCCGCCCGCGCCAGTTTGAATCCGCGGTTGCGAATGCGACTCAGTCCCAGGTGCGGATTACGGAACAGTCGCACCCGGGCGTCTCTCCGTGCAAAGCGTTCTGCAATCGCGACGGAGTCGTCGGTCGACCCGTCATCGACAATGATCAACTCGAATTCCGCCAGCGTTTGTGCGAGGATGCTCTCGATGGCCGCGCTGAGGAATCGTGCGGAATTGAACACGGGCATCACGACCGAGACGAGCGGCACCGGCGGCGACGCGATCATGATTGGCCTCCCGCCTGCCGCAGCCAGCCGGAGTGTGGAGACAGCGGCTGTGCGAGTACGGCCCGTGACAGGCGCGCTCCCACGTCGGCCACATACCGGCACGTGGGAAACACAATGCCCTCCACGCAGCGCAGGTATTGCGCGTACATCCGGTATTCGTTCCAGCGGCCATGCACGAGGGACAGGAACGCCGCCCGCGCCAGACGCTGCCTCCACCCGCAGCGCACAGCGGCGATCGTCGTCTGGTCCAGCCGGGAGTCGCGCATGGCCAGCCAGCGCAGCATGGTCTCGTGCCAGCGCCGTTCCACGCCGGCGGCGGCGGATTGATTGCTGTCATGACGGCGTTGTCCGGTCAGGAGCGCGTCCGTCTGCCGGAATCGTCCTTCCCGGAGCAGGTCCAGAAAGAAGACGTGGTCTTCGGCGTACCGCGTCCAGGTCGGAAACCGGGCCGCGATCGTCCGCCGCACCATTGCGGACGAGACGCTGACAAACGGATGCCAGCTCATGTACTCCAGCCTGTAACGAACGGCCGCAGGCACCGACGACCTGTCGTTGAAACCCGTCACGGCCCCAAATGTGTAATACGGAGTATGGATGCAAACGACATCGTCGGAGATCAATTCCGCCTGTCGTTCCAGCTTGGTCGGATGCCACAGGTCGTCGGCGTCCAGGAACGCAATCCAATCGCCGCGGGCTTCCATCAGGCCGCGGTTGCGGGCCACCGACTCCCCCTGATTCGATTGCCGGATGACGCGAACCGGCGGGCCAAACTGACTGGCGACGCGCACGGACTGGTCCGTCGAGCCGTCGTCGATCATCAGCACCTCCTGAGGTGCCAGGGTCTGGCCCAAGGCAGACCGGATCGACTCCGACAGAAACCGCTCACCGTTGTAACACGGAATCACGACCGAGATGGCGATCGCCGTGGGACGATTCAAGGCGAGTGACGCGGCGGTCATGGGCGGCAACTCCTAGCGCCTGGGCGATCCGCCGAGGGCGATCCGTGCGTATTCCCAGGCATACGCGTAGTTGAGCAGGCACTGACAGGCGACAACCCCCAGCCGCTGCCCCGGATGAGTCAGACGCTGGTCGCGCCACAACCGGGCCAGCAGCCCTGGCTGCGGCAGCACGCGCGTCCCGATGACAATAAGTACACGCCACCAGGCGGCGGCGCGGGTCGGTATCCGCGTGCGATCCAGCAGGTAGTTCCCCCCTGCCAGGCGGCGGCGTTTGGCGATCAGCGTCCGCAATGAACGCCGCGCGGGATGGCGGACTCGCGCCGCCGCCGCGTAGATCTGCCGATAGCCCGCCGCGAAGACCCGTTGACCCCACTCGTAGTCGCCTCCGGACTTCAGGCCGGGATTGAATGGCCCGACGCGCCGGATCACGGCGGCGGTCGTGAAGACGTTGGCCGTGGCGCCAAAGTGCCGCTGGTCGACATACTCCTGCTGCGGGAACGACGCGACCTGGTCGTAGAGTTCCGCAATCGTCGGGTCGTGCGGGTCGTGAGCGAACGATTCCACCTGGCCCGCGACGAGCCCGCAATCCACGGTGCCGCGCAGCGCCGCAACCCCCTGCTCGATCCAGTCGGCGGCGGGAACGCAATCGGAATCCGTAAAGGCGAAGACTTCCCCGCGGGCGAGTGCGATGCCGCGGTTACGGGCTGCATAGGAGCTCGAAACCGACTCGTCAGTCCAGGTGACCTGCGGATGCTGCCGCGCCAACTGCCCGGCGGCGGGCGGCTGCGACCCATTGTCCACGACGATCACCTCATACCGGTCGGCAGGATAGGTTTGTGCGGCAAGCGCACGGAGGCACGTGTCCAGCCGCCCGGAATCGTTAAAGACGGGGATCACAACGGAAACCAGCGGCCGGGGGGTGTCGTGGACGTCGTTCACGGGACGTTCCCCCGGTTCGCGACGTGAAGGCCGCGGGTCATCCGCAGTGCATGCTGGTAGACCTGCAGGTCCGGCCCACACAATTCCTCGACCTGGGCGCGGATGTCGGCGGTGATCAGATGGTGCTGACAAGCGGCAGCGAGGGGACTGCCGTTGAGCTTGTCAATGGCGAGCCGTCTGCCGAAGGTCTGCCGGAAAGCCCGGCAGAACTGCGGCAGATCTTCCAGGACCCCCACCAGATCAAACTTTTCAAGGTTGTTGATGGCCGCCTCGATCCGGGACGGCATTGGGGCCGCGCCGATTTCGCATTCGCCTGACAGAAACCTCACGAACAGCCGGCCCAGGTTGGCGGCCCGCTCCGTCTTGACGAAATCGACGAGTTCTTCCCGAATCGGATCGTGATGTCCTTCCGTGAAGCGGTTGTAAAAATAGTGCGAAAACCAGCGCCGCACGGGGTCTCGCAGGACCGTGATAAATCTCCACTTCGGGTGGAACTCGTCCCAGGCCGTCCGGCTGAATGCGAAGTGCCCGGCGATGAATCCCTCCCGCAGTCGCTCCAGGGCAAAGAGCAGCACGTCACGACGAAAGTTCAGGACGTCGCGCCCTGCCAATCGGGCCGCCCGTACCGATGCCACCGCCGGCACAAGGAACACCGATTTCGGACTCGGGTAATGCCGCATCAATGCGTCCCGGACCGATGACCCCCCGCACTTCGGCAGATGGACATAGACAATACTCGCACGGAGCCGGCGCTGCCCGAGTGGATCCAGGCGCCGCAGGACACGTTTCAGGTCATGGACCAGTTGCATTGATTCAGGCTCCTCCGGTGACCCGCAGGTGCGCCGTCGCGACCGTGCCGCCCTGCGGCGCGGCCGGGCCCACGGCTTCGTTGCGGTCCTCGAACCGGAATGGGATGGTTCTCCGTTGTCGCTCAATCCTGGTGAGCAACGGCGCGCAACGGATCAGCGCCAGCAACTGACGCAGCGCTGCGCGACCCATGCGTGGCCCGAACCAGCGCCAGGCGAGCCGCAGCGCCTCCACGGACGGCGGCAGTGGCCCCCATTTCAGCGTCCGCACGGCGAGGCTGAAGTACCGGTTTGTGTCCCACTCGGACATGTCGGTGACATGCCCCGCCGTATGCCAGTGTCGGACTCGTGCCGCGGGCGCCACCCCCACGTGCCACCCGCGCGATCGGGTCCGGCGGCACAAGTCGACGTCTTCCCCGTACATGAAGAACAGCGGATCGAATCCGCCGATCTCCAGGAGTGCCTGCCTCCGAATCACGACCGCAGCCGCCGGGACGAACTCGGCTTCGTAGATTTCATCCGGGAGGCGCAGCAGGAGGTCGTCCCAGAACAGAGGAGGGAGACAATCCCGAAACCGTTTGTCGATCGAATTGCCGTCGTATGACAACTGCAGGGCGCTGACCATCGCCAGGCGGGGACGGGCGGCGAGCGCCCGTACCAGCCGCTCCACGGCGCCGGGTTCCACGGTCAGATCCTGGTTAAACAACGCGACGAATTCTGCTCCGCCGTCGAGGGCGGCCTGGATTCCCCGATTGTTGGCACGTCCAAAACCGACGTTCTCGTCCAACGGGATCAGGTCCGTCCGCGTTCCAGCGCTTGTGACCAGTCGCTGCGTGTCATCCCAGGATGCATTGTCGACGACGATGATCCGCTGGAGTGGCTCACCCTGCAGCGACGCAACGCAGCGTCCGATCCATCGCGCACCGTTATGGGTCACGATGACCGCGGTCGTCATCGGCAGTGGCGATGTGCTCATTCGACTTTCCCGGCAGCGTGGCCATTGCCGTTCGGCTCTGCGGACGAGGCGCATGCCGGACTGCTGATGGCGCGCTGATACACGTCGATCAATTCCGGAACATGTTCCTCCATCGACTTCACACGGGGAATGCCGCGCCGCAGGCGGCGCAGTTGCCCGGGATCGGTGCAGACTGCGGCCAGTTTCGCCCGCAGATCTGCCGGATTTCCCGGAGCAAAATGCAGTGCACCGACGCCGTCGCGGGCCAGTTCGGCAATGCCACCCAGATTGGAGGTCACGACCGGGACTCCCGCCAGAAACGCCTCGCGAATTACGAGGGGTGAATTCTCATTCCAGATCGAAGGGACGATGAGCGCGTCCAGGCGACCGAACGCGGCTGCCTTCTGGTCGTCCTGCAGGATGCCGGCGCAGACGACATTCGGTTGTTGCAGGACGTGTCGGTATCGACTCCAGAGACGGCGGTTCTCTTTACCGTACAGGATCAGGTCCGCCTCCAGAAATCCCTCAAACGCCTCGAGCAGCACATGGACGCCCTTGTGCCCGGTCATCGTTCCCACGTATCCGAAGCGGAGCCGCGCAGCGTCCCGGCAGTCCCGAACCTCGGCGAACAGGCCGGTATCCATCCCGTAATCGAGATGGAAGACCTGCTCGCCGGGCAAGCCTTCCCGCGTCACCCTTTCCGCGAGGTAACGACTGGGAGCAATAAACACCGACACGGCGTCGGCGAGCCGACGCACGCGTTCCTGCCGTTGCCGGAAGTAATCCACGCCCCACCTCGGAGCTGTGAGCCAGCGCCGGCCGGCAGTCAGCAGCAACGTCCATCCGAGGGTTAACCATCCGGTTTCGCCGTTCCCTGGCGGTCGGAGCGGATGTGGTTTGGCAAGTCCGCGACAGCACACCGCGCACTTCTGCGGCGCCGGTCCGTCGCATGGCACATTTCCGGGCATCAGGTACTGCAGCCGCACACAATGCAGCCAGTAGTCGTGCAGTGTAAACACAACCGGTACTCCGACGTCCCGGGCGATCTGAGGCAGTTGCAATGACAGTCCGAGCAGGTGCTGAACGTGCACGACGTCGGGCTTGAAGGTCGCGAGAAGGTCGCGAAATGCCGTCTCGACGCGCGGATCGCATTCGCTGCCAAGCCAGCGGCAGGAGTACCGTGACGGCCGGCGCAGGACCGTGCAGGGGATGCCGTCCCATTCACGGTGAATCACCTCACGTTCGGCTGCGTCCTCGCCATGCATCAGATGCACGACGTGTCCCGCGGCGCTCAGACTGCGCGCCAGGTAGAGCGCGTACAGTTGGCTGCCCGCCCGGGCCTGCGGCAGAAAGTTATGGATGGTCAGCAACACGCGCATCGTCTGCACTCGCAGTGGGGCGCCGGCGCGGCGTCGCACGCCACCAGGCACACATCCGCCTCGTCGCCTGTCGGATCGATCGTGCCAAGCGGATCCGTCGTTCCAGACGGTCCGCCAGCCGACTCGTTCCAGGCACCACGTTCGCCAGCGACAAATGGAAGGACAACGCCTGCAGGTCCCGCCGCCGCCAGTCGGCTCTCAGGTCCGACTCCCAGATCCGCACAATTTCCCGGCTGACCTGTGCGGCCAATACAATGCGGCCCTCGGCACGCAGACGTTCATACAACCGTGTTCGTGACTGATACATTGACCGCGTCTGGAGCGTCGGCTGAGCACTGATCTGGCCCGGGTGCCACCGATAATTGACGGTGACGGCCGCGCTGCTGACGAACAGATGTGTGAGCGACAATCGCAGCCACAGGTCGAAATCGGGAGCGACGCGAATCCGTGGATCGAAGCCGCCGACGCGGCGCAAAGCGTCGACGCGTGTCGCGGCTGACATCGCCGGCACCACGGTCCGTCGCAGGCACTCCCAGAAGATGTTCCGAGGCGTTCCACAGCAGGGAGACTTGTGACCAAATGTCCCCTCCCTCGCCCCGAATCGGCGCACGCTGGTAAATGCCACGTGGGCCGCGGGATGCAGCTCGAGTAATCCGCAGACCGTCTCCACGTGGTGTGGTGCAAAGTAGTCGTCGGCGTCGAGCCAGACGATGACGTCACCGCTCGCCGCCGCGAGCCCCCGGTTTCGCGCTACTGCGTGCCCCGCATTCGCGTGCCGATGCAGCACGGTCACGGGATACTCCGCGGCGACTTCGCGTGAGCGGTCGGTGGACCCGTCGTCGACGACAAGGAATTCGTCCACCGGCCGCGATTGCCGCAGGACGGATTCAATCGCATCGCGGAGAAACGCTTCGGCGTTGAAACAGGGAATGATGGCTGTCACTCTCATCGTGCAGGTGCCATGTCATTCGGGGCGTGGCCGCGCGTTGCGATCCCGTGCCTCGTTCGTTGTTGTCTCCAATCCCTTCCCACGACCCGCACCGAATGGGAGTGGCCGTCACTTGAGCACCAAGATTCGCGGGCGCGTCACAGAACCGATCGCACATGTTGAGCCGCAGCACCGGAACGCCGTCGGAGACTCGTCGGCATTCTGTCGTCACGTGATCCCAAGCGAGTGCCCCGCGGATGCCGTCGGCGTTGGACCGGCACAACACCAGAACAAGTGTAAATTGCTGCACTCTGACGTCGGTAGGGGGGATTGGGGGAGGTCCGGACCGCCGCGCA
>CAZWGW010000224.1:6534-9526 GCA_964633565.1 uncultured Planctomycetaceae bacterium | reverse complement strand
TTCACTATTCTCAAACGGTTTTGACGGAGGCTCGTGTAAAATGCGACGACCATTGAGTCCACACACCGTGCCTCCAACGGTCCAGACAGCCGCCGTCAATGGATTCCGATCGAGCCACAGAATCAGCGAGCCGACGATCATTCCCCAGACGGACCTTAGCACGAACCACCAGTGACCAGCGCGCCTGTCGTCATTCGCCAAGATTTCCGGCGTTGGCTTACGTATTCTTGTCATCCGTCGGCGACACTTCCCCGAGCATGGCGTCGATCTCCAGAACGAGTGTGGGCAAGTGCGTTTCCACGACCTCCCACACGGTGTCGAGTTGAACGCCGAAATAGTGACGAATCAGAATGTCCCGCACACCGCCCACGCGTTTCCATGGTACTGCGGGGTGAGAATCCTTCAGCGGCGCCGACAGGCGTTTGACGGCTTCGCCGATGATCTCCAGGTTCCGGATGACGCCGTCCTGAACCAGCGTATCAGCTTCGAACTGTGCGCGGCCGCCAGACGTGTACCGCACGATCCTGGCAGCGGCGTCACGAATATGCAGCAGGTAGAATTGATCATCCTTCACAGAGGGACAGCCTCGGCCAGGATACGCTCACGCAGGTACGGACTCATTCCGTCTTCGGGGACGACGTCCACCTCGCAGCGCAGCAGTTCCTCCAGGTCCTGTTCCAGCGCCACGTGATCGAGCAATGATCGGCCACGCTCGAACCGAACCAGCAAATCCACGTCGCTCCCCGCGCGGTCCTCGCCGCGGGCCGCTGAACCGAAAACGCGCACATCTTGCGCACCGTGCTCGGCCGCCAGTGCGAGCACGCGGTCGCGATGATCAGCCAGGCGTTGTGCAATGCGCATTGAACGAAGTCCATGGATGAACCCGGTAATTCCAGAGCATTTCAGATTATATCACGAGTCCAGCGACCAGTTGAACGTACACTACAGCCTGATCTTCAGCCCCATCGTCTCTTTCATGTGCAGCAGCGCCTCGGCGTTCCCCATCGCGTCATCCACCGGGTGATGCGTGTGCTTCGTCTTACGCAGACGCTTGAAGTTCGCACGCATGTCCTGCGACAGCCCTTTGTACAACGAACCGAGATTGGTCGAACTGTGGCCAAACGGGTTCGACCCCAGGAAGTGATGGAAGTACCAGTTGATGAACTGCCAGTCGAAGCCGTTGTTGTCGGCAATGAACATCGGCTGGCCGATGGAGTGCTGCGCGAGCCAGCCACGAAACCGTTCCATCACGACGCGCGGGTCGTCGAAGGCGAGCGTCTCCTCGCGCGAGAAGCCGCTGACGCCGAGCGCCTCGGGGTCCCACCGGTCGGAGATCGGCTTGAGCCGGCCGTAGAACGTGCGGTCCAGGCCGGGTGCGACGAGGACCGCGCCGATGCAGACCATCGAGTAGTCGCCCGGGATCGGGCCGTCGGCTTCAATGTCGACCATGAACCACGACATGGCGGGCTCCTGGCAATTGTGCACACGAGATGCGTGCACTACTGGCGCGGCGGCTCCAGCCCCATCTCCTTGAGCAGAAACTGCATGTCTTCCCACACCGGTTTTTTAGCAGCGGGATTGCGGAGCAGGTAGCTGGGGTGATAGGTGCACAGCACCTTCGCGCGGCCGTACTGGTACCAGCGCTGCCGCATCTTGCCGATGGCGTCGGTCGTGCCGAGCAGGTTCTGCGCGGCGCACGAACCCCAGCAGACGATGTACTCGGGGTCGATCGTCGTGATCTGGCCGTCGAGCCATTCGCGGCAGTTCTCGGCCTCTTTCGGGAGCGGCGTGCGATTGCCGGGGGGGCGGCAGCGGAGGATGTTGCAGATGTAGACCTCGTTCCGCTGCCAGCCGCAGGCGACGATGATCTTGTTCAGCAGTTGTCCCGCCTTGCCGACGAACGGCTCCCCCTGGGCGTCTTCGTCGGCGCCGGGGGCCTCGCCGATGAACATCACGCGCGCCTCCGGGTTGCCGACGCCGAACACGGTCTGCGTGCGGGTCCGGGCAAGTTCCGTACATCGCGTGCAATCAGCAACCGCGGCAGCCAGCTTGCAGAGTTGGTCCTGCCGCTGCTGCAGTGAGAGTGTCGAGGCGCCGGTCGCGCCTGCGGCGGATTGAAACAAGCGGGTTTGCTCCGTGAGGCGAGGGGGAACGGGGATGGGCGGAGCGGCAACGTCCGGAGAGGTTCGGGCGGATTCTCCAGGGATGTCGGGCGGAAGCGACGCAGCATCAGGCGCAGGTCGCGGCAGATGCGTCAGCCCGGCGGCGCGCCAGTCGGCAAGCGCCTGCAGTACGGCGCGGCGTGAGTTGGTGCTGCGTGGCATGTGGGAAGCTGGTGCGCGCGGTTAGTGCGGAGCGCAGGGAAGTTCGTCTAATGGTGGTGTGAGACGCGAGAGAGTGTCCCGTATCGAAAGCGTCCGCACAAGTCGTGCGGCGAATGCGTTGCACGTCCACTCAGCGGGCTGACGCGCGCCGCTCGCCGGATCAGCCGCGCGCCTGCTCGGCCCACCAGAGGCGCCAGTCGTGCTCGCTGAAGCCGAAGTTCTGGCCGGTGAGCTTCTGCAGCGCGGCCAGGACGGACTCGTTCTTCACGTCCCCTTTGATCGTCACGGTCCGCGTGCGCCGCGGCTGAAACGTCGGCAACACGATTGCACCGTACGGGAGCTGGCCGGTGCGGGCGAGCATCTCCACTTCAGGGGGCAGAACGCCCGAACGCGAGCCATTGGCCATGCCGACCTGGCCATCGGGCGTGACGCCGACCGAAACGGCGGTGTTGGCAGGAACTTCGATCTTCCAGCGATGTGAGGTGACCAGGGCTTCAATCAGATAGGGGACGGTGTTGATCGTCCCCATTTCACCGACGGCCGCCGCAGCCCGCTGGACGACCTCGTTGGAGTCATTCTTCAATTCGGGGACGAAATACTCGAGCGCCAGTTCATACTGGTCGGCGCGAATGCCGGCACGTGCCGCCGAGCGGACCTGATCGCTGTCG
>CAZWGW010000224.1:0-6511 GCA_964633565.1 uncultured Planctomycetaceae bacterium | reverse complement strand
CAGCACCGGGATCGGTTTGGGGCCGCCGAGCTTTCCCAGGATCCGCACCAGAAGCAGTCGCGCGTTGTCGCTCTCGACGTCTCCCATGAAATTGGCGAGCGCGGGGACCGAGTCCGGGTCCGAGATCGCCTGAAGACCGGCCAGGCCCTCCGCGGCCCGCTGCGGATTGCTCCCTGTCGCCCAGCCGTACCACATCCGGACTTTGGGATACCACGCCTGCTCGGCCTCGCGTTCCGCCTGCGACTTCTGCAGCAGGTCCAGTTCCTGCTGAGTGACATACTTCCCCTTGTGTTTGACGTAGCCGCGCGACAGCATCCACTCGTCGCGGGTCATCCACTGCCCGTTGTGCCGCTCGTGGCCGAGAATCCGGTGCGCTTCCGCATCGTCCGGCTCCAGGTCGAGCAGCAGTTCCAGTTGCTCCTGGCGCTGCGGGACGAGACGGCGTTCACGGCACCATTCCGCAAGTTCCCGGTGCGCCTCAACCGTATCCGGGATGCCTCGGGCGCGAGTCTCGTAGTCCTCGACGTCCAGGGAGCGGGGCGTCACGAATTCAACTTCGGAGCGATCGATCACGATCCGCCCGCCGGTGAGCGTTTCGACAATGACCCGGGCCGCGGCCGGATCGCGGGACGCGGCATCAACCTGCCCGCGGACTTCACCGCCGTTTTTGAGACGAACCACATCCGCCTGCGCGGTGGCCGCAGCGGCCAGCAGCAGAACCCACGCCGGATAAACGGAATGTGGCGGCCGGAATGACAATGCTCTCCCTCCCCACGCAGGATTCCCCGGTATTCTATCGACGCGGATTCCCCGATCGCAATAGGCAGGTGGAAAATCGTCATCGATTCGAGTGCGACGGCCGGTTTCCCGCTGCCCCCTGTTTCCACAACGCGCCCCGCCTGCTGCGACGCCTCGCGGCTCGTTGAGCGGGCTGCCCGGCGTGAACTACGATGAGCGGCGACATGTCCTTTCGACCTCGCTACTTCCGGGTGTGGCTCACGTTTTTCCGCAACTCGATCGTGCGGGAAATGACGTTCCGGGGGAATTTTGCGATCGAAGTGGTCACGCGCACCTTCTGGTTCGTGGCCCAGATCGTCCTGTTCGAGATCATCTACTCACACGTCGACGCCATCCGCGACCCCTCCCGCCCGGAATTCGACTGGACGCGGCCCGAGTACTTCGCGTTCATGGCGACCGGCATGCTGATTAACGCCTTCGTCGAGATGCTGTTCATGCCGAATTGCGCGGAGTTCAGCGAGCTGATCCGCACGGGGAACCTCGATTTTGCGCTGCTCAAACCGATCGATACGCAGTTCCTGATTTCGTTCGAAAAAGTCGACCTGGCCGAATTCAGCCAGGCGCTGATGGCCGGGGGGCTGCTGTGGTATTCCGTCTCACAGATGGAAATCACCATCACACCGGGAATCCTGATCGCCTACCTCGAACTGCTGGCGTTCGGCGTCGCCTTCTTCTACTCCCTGATGATCGCGCTGGCGAGCACGAGCGTCTGGCTGGGGCGCAACCAGGGACTCTACGATTTCTGGTTCTACGTGACGGTGTTCGCGCGGTATCCGCAGAACATCTACCGGACCGAAGCGCTGGCGGGGGAGCTGCTGTGGTTCGGCTTTTCTTTCATCATCCCGATCCTGCTCGTGGTGACGGTGCCGGCGAGCGTGCTCCTGGATCGGGCGCTCGATCCAAGCTGGGAGATGATCCTGCTGGCGCCGGCGTTGACGCTCGTCGGTTTGTTTTTGTCGAGGAAGGTGTTTCAATGGTCGCTGGCGCATTACCGCAGTGCCAGCAGTTGAACCAGTAGGTCAGGCTCCCGCCTGACGGAAACAGCCGGTATCGTGCATCCGTCACGTCAGGCAGGAGCCTGACCTACGCATTCCGAGCACCCGACATGTCGATCAGCGTCCAGTGTCAATGCGGCACGACCTATCGCCTCCGTGATTCCGCCTCCGGAAAAAGGTTCCGCTGCAAGGCGTGCCCGGCAACCATCGACGTCCCCGCTGCGAACGAACCGTCGGAGGACGATTCGGAGTTGCTGGATGTCGACGACATCGAAGTCCCGAGCTCCCCACCGCAGCGTACCGCAGCACCAGAACGACGATCACGCTCGAGCCGAAAGACCTCAGCGCGGAGCGCCGACACTGGCGGAGGTTCGCTGGTGCGACGCGGGTTTGGCCTCGTGGCGTTTGCGCTCGGCATCCTGATCATCGGGGCCGCAGTGGTGGTGGCCGTGACGACCGAGAACTTCCGGGCGGCGCGTGGTGCAACTCTCGGCATTCTGTTCGTCGCCTTCGGGATCGCCTGGATGCGTGGTCAATCGTACGGCAAATGAACTCCGGGATGCGTGGCAATCAGCAGACAGCAGAAGGCGCTCAATGCAATCGGCAACCGGCACGACCCTCATTCGCAACGGCCAACTCGTCATCGGCACAGGCGCGCCGCCTGTCCCGGACGCCGCGCTCGTCATTCAGGACGGCCGCATCGCATACGCCGGTCCCGTGGCCCGCGCCCCGGAAATCGCGCCGGATGCACGGCAGATCGACGCCTGCGGCGGCACGATCATGCCGGGCCTCGTCGAGGCGCACTTCCACCCGACCTACTTCAACGTGGCGGCGCTGGAGGACCTCGACATCAAGTATCCCGTCGAGTACGTCACGCTGCTCGCCGCTTCGAATGCGCGGCTGGCGCTGGAGTGCGGATACACGGCCGCCCGCAGCGGCGGGAGCCTGTTCAATATCGATGTCTGGCTCAAGAAGGCGATCGAAAAGGACATCACCCCCGGTCCGCGGCTCGCCGCGAGCGGGCGGGAAATCTGCGGAGTCGGGGGGCTGATGGACTGGAATCCGGATTACCGCAGGATCGGCATGGAGGGTCTGGTTCTGCTGATCAACGGTCCCGACGAAGCCCGCGCCGCGGTGCGCAAACTGGTCAAGGACGGAGTGGAATGGGTCAAGACGTACCCGACGGGGGACGCCGCAGCGCCGGACGTAAACGACCATCACACGCTGTGCATGACGTTCGACGAAATGCACGCGGTTGTCGCCACGGCCCACAACCACGGTCTGAAAGTCACGGGGCACTGCCGCGCGACGGAGGGAATCAAGAACGCGCTGCGCGCCGGCTACGACGCGCTGGAACACGGCACATTCATGGACGACGAGACGATGGAACTTCTGCTCCAGCGGAACACACCGGTGGTGCCCGCGCTGTACTTCGAACTGGCGAGCATCGAGCACGGACCGGAATTCGGCATGCCGCAGGCGGTCATCGACGGCCACAAGGAGACGCTGGAAGCAGGCGCGGAAAGTGCCCGGCGCATACTGCGCGACGGGGGCCGGCTCGGAATGGGTGGCGATTATGGCTTCGCCTGGAACCCGCATGGCGACTACGCGAAGGAACTGACCTTCTTCGTCAACTACGTGGGGTTCTCGCCGCTGGAGACGATCACCTGCGCCACCAGGACCGGCGCGGAGATTATGGGACTCGGTGACGAATTCGGGACACTGGAGACCGGGAAACTGGCGGACGTGCTCGTTGTGGACGGCGACGTCGTGTCAGACATTTCGCTACTGGAGGACCGGCAGCGATTTGTGGCCGTGATGCAGGGGGGCGTGGTGAAAGCCGGCCGGGCAGCAGCCGCACGCGGTTGAGCTATTTCTCGTTCTCTTCCTCGAATTCAGCCGGTTCGCTGTCGGCGTCGTCCAGGTCCGCGGCCTCGAAGTCGAAGGCGTCGGTCTCGGACTGCTCCATCTCGGAGTCCGAAAGACTGGATGGCATCTGCTCGCTGTCCGCGACGTCGACCAGTTCCCCGGTGCCGGCGGCGACCGGTGCTTCTTCGCTCCCCTCCGCCGCTGCGGCCGCCGCACCTGACGCCGCTTCTTCGCCCTTCCTGCTCCCCTCGCTCTTCGGACGGCGCCGGCCGACCAGAATGATCACCGGCATCAGGGCCACGAGCACGCTGATCGGTGTCAGCGCCCCGTTGACGATCTTCAACATGGTCGACATATTCTCGGCAAAGCTGACCCAGGCCATGATGGAGAAGTAGGCCAGGACCGCCGCCGGAATGGCGGTGACGAGCGACATCGCGGCTAGCTTGTAACGTCCCACGGCACGTCCTTTTCGGGGCCGAAATTGGAGTTGAATCCCGCGGTGGGGGCGGGAACTCCCCTCGATTATCCTACCGGCAGGGCGCTACCGGCAGCAAGACCCTCGTGGCGAATGATGCGCAGCGGTCCAGCCGCCTGATCGGTCCGCCGCCGACCACTCGTTCAGTCGGTTCGAGCCGCCGCGTAGACTTGAGTGGATTTTGCGGGAACCCGGCCCATGCGGCGGGCAGGATCACTGTGACCGGCCCGGTGCGGCGATCCGCAATTAACGGTTTCTCCGACTTTATCGCACGGGAATCGGGAGCCGAAACTATGCCCAATCGGCGGGCGGGTGTGGACTGGAACTCGCTGAACAAGGCGATCACCGGCTGCGAGCAATGCCCGCGGCTGCGGCGGTATTGCCGGGATGTCGCCCGCGAGAAGCGGCGGGCTTACTTGGACTGGTCCTATTGGGGGCGGCCGGTGCCGAACTTTGGCGACCCGCAGGCCCGGCTGCTGATCGTGGGGTTGGCGCCGGCGGCGCACGGGGCGAACCGGACCGGCCGCATGTTCACGGGGGACCGCAGCGGCGAATGGCTGTACCGGGCGCTGCACAAGGCCGGCTTTGCCAGCCAGCCGACGTCCGAGTCGCGTGACGACGGACTCCGCCTCCTCGACTGCGCGATCACGGCGGCCTGCCACTGCGCGCCGCCGGGCAACAAACCGACTCCGCACGAGATCGACGCCTGCGCGCCGTGGCTGGAATCCACCGTGGGACTGCTCCCCGTGCGCGTGTTCGTGGCACTCGGTCATATCGCCTGGCAGGTCGTCGTCGACTCCGCGCGGTCCGCGAACTGGTGGGAGGGGCCAAGGCCGAAGTTTGGACATGGCGCCTGTGTGCCTCTGGCGGGGGAGCGCTGGTTGATCGGCAGCTATCACCCCAGCCAGCAGAACACCTTTACGGGAAAGCTCACCGAACCGATGCTGGACGCGGTGTTTGCCGCAGCACGTGCCAGATTGAGTTCCTGACGTGCTGTCTCAGAATTGGGAACGCGTCATGCCCATTGACCTCCACGGCGTGCCGCGAAATCGGTTCAGATCCGCGATTTCCGCGGGAAACTCCCCTGATGTCGGCACTGCAGTCGCTCGATGTGCTGGCCCGATACGCCGCCGCCAGACACGACGATTCTCAAGATGCAGAATTCGGGATGAACCATCAATCGTCCCCTTGCGTTTCCACGTGCGGCGGCGTTGGAATAGAATCTGGTGACGCAGACGAAAGGACGACCCGATGAGTCTGCTGTATGTCATCTGCGCTGCGGTCGGCGGCACGGCACTGGTGTGCCAGTTCCTGCTGTCACTGTTCGGGTTACACGGCCATCACGACGTCCCGGGCGACATGCCGGACGACGTGGGTGGGGACTTCGGTCACGATGTCGCCCACGACGTGGGCGGCGAGCACGCTGATCCTGCTTCCGCGGACCACGACCCTCACGGTTCGACGTCGATTTTCCGTGTGATCTCCGTCCGCACCGTCATTGCGGCCCTCGCCTTTTTCGGTCTGACTGGTCTGGCCGCCAACTCCGCCGACCTGTCGACGCCGTCGACGCTGATCCTCTCCCTGGCGGCCGGAGTCGGGGCGATGTATGCCGTGCACTGGCTGATGCAGCAGTTGTTCCGCCTGCGAGCCGACGGCACCGTCCGTCTGCAGCGGGCGATCGGGGCCACCGGCACCGTCTACATCAAGGTCCCGCCGCGCGAACAGGGGGCCGGGAAGGTCCTCCTCACGCTCCAGAACCGGACGGTGGAACTGAAGGCCGTCACGGCCGGTGAGGAACTCCCCACCGGGACTCAGGTTATCGTCAGCCGGATGGCTGGAACCGAGGTCGTTGAGGTCGAGCGGCTCGCGAAAACTGGAAATCCTGCCGCGAGCCCGCGGAAAGACGAGGTGACCCATGTCTGAACCGCTGTCTTTTGTAGTGCCTTGCAGTGCACCGCTGGCCTTCGACTGGAGTTCCACCGGCACATACGTCGGCGCCATCATCGTCCTGATGGTGATGGTCGTGGTGGGCCTGATCCCGATGCTGGCCCGGCGGTACAAGCGGTGCCCGAGCAATCGCATCCTCGTGATTTACGGCAAGGCCCTCGGGGGTCAGGCCGTGCGTTGTTACCACGGCGGGGCGAACTTCGTCTTTCCACTGATCCAGGACTACAACTACCTGAGCCTGGAACCGATCCAGATCGAGATTCCGCTCCGCGGCGCGCTCTCCGCGGAGAACATCCGCGTCAACGTGCCGAGCGTGTTCACCGTGGCGATCGGGACGACGCCCGAAGTGATGAACAATGTCGCCATCCGGTTGCTGGTCCTCAATACCCAGCTGATCAAGATGCAGGCTAAGGTGATCATCTTCGGT
>CAZWGW010000223.1:6222-9530 GCA_964633565.1 uncultured Planctomycetaceae bacterium | reverse complement strand
ATGTCGCCGCCGTCGCCGGCGGCATCTTCGGGTTACTCGGGGGTTGGCTCACCGACCGCCTGGGCCGGCGGCGCGTGCTGACCTGGAGCATCCTGATCTACGCCTGCTCGGCCTTTGCCGCCGGGTTTTCGACGTCGATCTGGATGCTGCTGGCGCTGCGCTGCACCGTGTTTATCGGGGTCTGCGTCGAGTTCGTCGCGGCCGTCGCCTGGCTCGCCGAACTGTTCCCCAACCCGCAGCAGCGCGAAAAAGTCATCGGGTATACCCAGGCCTGTTCGTCGATCGGCGGGTTGCAGGTGGCGGTGGTGAACGGCATTCTGGTGCAGTACAGCGCAACCTCATCCTGGTTTCCGGCCCTCGTGCTGCCGGACTTCCTCGCCGGATTCATGGGGCAGGTGGGGGAGGTGTACCAGCATGCCGCCTGGCGCTACACGCTCATTTCGGGTCTGATCCCGGCGATTCCGCTGATCCTGATCCGCCCATTCCTGCCCGAGTCGCCGGTCTGGGCGCAGAAGCGGCAGTCCGGGACGCTCCGCCGCCCCAGCATCGGGCAACTGTTCTCCCCGCAATTGCGCCGCACGACGATCACCGCCACGATCGGCTTCACGTGCACGCTGGCCGCCGCGTTCGGCGCCATTCAGACCATGCCGCAGATTGTGCGCGGCCTGGAGGACGTGAAACCGTTGATGAAGGCGGCCGCCGACAAAGCCGTGGCGGATGCGAAGGCGAAGGGCGAGACGGACGGGAAGAAGCTGGAAACGATTGCGAAAGCGGCCGGCGGGCGCGTCGGGCAGAAGATGGCGGCCGAATACACCAAGGTGCAGGAAATCGGCGGCCTGGCGGGCCGGTTTCTGATCGCGCTGATGCTGGTCTCCGTGTTGCGCTGGAGCAGCGTGCTGCGGCGATTCCAGATTCCGGGCCTGATCGTGCTGCCGCTCGTGTTCTGGTTCTTCCTGACCGTGGAGAACCGCCAGTTCTTCGAGATCAACCTGGAGGCGGTCTACCTCGGCAAACTGCCGATCACGACCATGTCGCTCGGCATGTTCCTGGTCGGCCTGTTCACAGTGGCGCAGCTCAGCTTCTGGGGGAATTACCTGCCGCACGTGTATCCCGTCCACCTGCGCGGGACGGGTGAGGGGTTCGCCGCCAACATTGGTGGAAGGCTCATCGGCACGTCCGCCGCCGCGGTGACCAGCTTTCTGGCGGACCTGATGCCCTTTGAGGGGGATGGACCGCGGCAGTTCTGCACGGCGGCCGCGATCGTGGGGGGGGCCGCGTACCTGATCGGCTTCATCAATTCCTTCTTCCTGACGGAGCCGGCCGACGTGTCGCATGACTGACCGCGGGCTCTCCGCGCGTTATTCGCCGCGCGCCGCCACTGACGTCAGCTTTGCCGCAAGGGGCTGCGTCGATTAGAGTGACCGTGGTGGGACACACTCTGCGTGGCGCGGAGTGCGAGTCATTCACAAGGAGACAACAAATGCAGACGACTGTCATTTCCCTCCGGCGAATCAGCGCGGCGCTGACGTCGATTGTGTTCCTGGCCGGACTCTCGCTCCCCGGTTGCGGCGGCGGCGGCGGGACGGCGACAACGAACGGCGGCGGGACGGCGACGCCGGCCGGCGGTACCGAAGAAGGCCCGCCGGCGAACAGCGAACCGGAAGGTGAGGACGCGAAAATCGCTGCCGCCCTGGCCAAATTGTCGCCGGAAGACCAGGCGGCGGCCAAAGCGCAGAAGGTCTGCCCCGTCGGGGGTGGTCCGCTCGGTTCGATGGGTCCACCCGTCATCGTCATGGCCGGTGAACGGAAGGTGTTTCTGTGCTGCGACGGCTGCGAGCAGGAGTTCAAAGACAACATGGAGAAGTTTCTGGCCAAGCTGGACGGCAGTGAACCCGAACCGGCGCCGGAAGGTGCGCCCGCGGTGGTGCCGGACTCGCAGCCGGAAGGGGGCGCGGAACCTGCCAGCGGCGAAAGCGGCACGTAGGGACGCGCGCGAAGTCGCGCCGGATCAACGAAGCACGCCCGGAGCAGACTGCTGCGCCGGGCGTGCTGAGTTTTCTCGATGCGGGACAGGCCGCGACTACCGTTCAGTCCAGTTCATCGTCGCGCTTTCCGCCAAAGCTGAACACGCGGAGCCAGCGGCGCTCGCGGCGACTGTCGTCGTTCTCGGTCGAGGCGGAGTCGGACCCGCCGCGGCCGCCGTTCTTTTCGAGTTCGCGCCGGAGGTGTTCCAGCCGCGCCCGTTCGCGGGCCAGCCGCGCCCGCTCCAGCGACATGTCGCATTCCTCGATGCGGAGCAATTCCTGGAAACGCGCTTCAAGCTCCTCCAGGCGGCTCCGCAGGTCTTCCGGAGCGTTTGCGATGGCGGCCCAGTTGATCGGTTCACGCCGGCAGGACGCCGTCGAGCGCAGCCGCCGGAGCAATTGCGAAATGAAGTCGTCCCGTTCTTCCACGGCACGCTTCAGCATGTCGAGATCGGCCGAGTCGACGTTCACGGCCGCCGGAGGTTCACCGAGCGGTTCGACGACGACGCCCAGGTCGATTTCCGCCTGGGACCCGGCCGGAGCCTCGACCGGCGGCGGCAGGTCCCACGGCTGCTCGATCACCGCGCTGTCGCCCAGCAATTGGGCCTTCATCTGCTCCCATTTCGGCAACGGCTTTTCTGCCGCCGCCGGCGGGAGATCAAAATCGCCAGTCCACGAGTCGGTGAATCGGGGGCCGTGGCCTTCCCGCGGCGGCGCGGCTGCGGGCCGCGGGTTCTGCGAGACCAACTGGCACAATTCATCCAGTTTGCGCCCCAGTCCGGCCATTTGATCGGCGGCGCGCCACTCATCCCAGGCGTCGGCGAGACGCGCCACCTGGTCCGTCAGTTCCGACTGGCGCTCCAGCGCTTCCGCCGACAGGGATGTCCCGCTCCGTCGGGGCGCCCGGTCGGCCCCCGCCCGGTGCAGCCGGTCGAGGCGGTTGGCCGCCTCTTCGAGCTGTGCCGTGAACGCCGCGAGCAACTGGTCCTTTTCGAGCAGTTCCGCCTGCAATGCGACAAGCTGCTCGGCAGCGGATTCGCTCTTCGTGTCCTGGCCCGGTTGGTCCCCCGATTCCCGGATGGCGAGCGCCGACTCGGCAACCGGCGGCAGTTCCGGACGGACGACGTCTGGTGAAGTTTGCCGTGCGGCTGGTGCAGGCGCGACGGCCGATGGTACGGCCTGGGCCACGGCTGGTGCGGATTCCGCCGCCGCCGGATC
This sequence comes from uncultured Planctomycetaceae bacterium, assembly GCA_964633565.1. Taxonomy (GTDB): domain Bacteria; phylum Planctomycetota; class Planctomycetia; order Planctomycetales; family Planctomycetaceae; genus CAZWGW01. The sequence continues at coordinate 6,288 of CAZWGW010000223.1, read as the reverse complement.
GTTGTCCGAAACGATCGGAGCAGGTTCCGCCACGATCAAGGTGGATCGGGTCGCAGGCGGGGGATC
>CAZWGW010000223.1:0-6212 GCA_964633565.1 uncultured Planctomycetaceae bacterium | reverse complement strand
GAAGTTCCATGTCGGCCAGTTCGTCGGCCACTGCGACCGCAACGTCTGGTTCAACCTGCAGCGCGGCTTCGGCTGCCTCGTCCCAGGGGTCCGGCAGGTCCTCAAGCACGGCTGTGTCGATCAATTCAGCAGCCGGGTTCGACGGCGCTGCCTGTGAGGCAGGTGCGGCCGGTGGGGACAACATGAACCCCGCGTTGGAATTGCTGAACCCGCCGCGTCCTTTGTGGCGCCGCTTTCCGCGCCGCTTGCCGCTGTCTCCTTCAATTCCGTTGGACCTCATGGCGTCAAACCCTGTGGCTGGCAATCGTGGAGGGTGAATCGTCGCGTCCTGCAGGGCCCGGTGCTCGAATCACGTGGCAGGCGAACCGCGGGACGAAGGGCCGTCCGGAGTGTTGCCAGCGTCGGACGCGAGCATCAGTGGCCAGATTCCGGCGTGAACATCTGGAAAACACGTTGCGCGCAGAGCCGCATTGTTCAATGGGAGTCTAGCTTGTAATTGCGGCCGGAGCCGTCGAGACTGCAATTGCGGCCGCGATGGCCCTGAATTGGCGCATCCTGCTCTTGCGCAGCGTCTTAGGGCGTTACGCGACGGTCAGTCCTGCTCAACAGCGCGGCCGGTGGGGCTCGGCAGCCGGGCCGTCATCGCAATCGTGCAGAACCTGCCGATCCTGACGGCGAGAGTAGATCTCGGGGTTCACCACGTTCTGCGGGCGGTCACCCGTGACGGCAGCGGTGATTTGTTCGCAGACGCGCGTCCGCAGATCCAACAGCGATTCGAACGAGACAAACGCCGTATGCGGGGTCACGATCACACGTTCATCACGGTAGAGTGGCTGCGTGAGGTCGGCTGGTTCGTGTTCAAAGACGTCAAGTCCCGCCCCCGCCAGACCACCTGACTGCAGCGCCCGAGACAGCGCGTGCTCGTCGATCAGTGCGCCGCGGCTGGTGTTGATCAGAAACGCGGTCGGTTTCATCCGGGCAAAGGCCGCGGCGCCGAACACGTGCCGGGTGCACTCGGTCAGCGGAGCGTGCAGCGAGAGGTAGTCGCTGCGCGCGAGCAATTCATCAAAGTGGACCATTTCGCAGCCCGTGCTGTGGTCGTCGCCGGAGGCTGTATGCGCTACGACGGTCAGTCCCAGTGCGCGGGCTTTGCGCGCGACCGCCTGTCCGATGCGACCCAGGCCGAACAGCCCCAGCGTCTGTGTCGAGAGCCTGCGCATCGCGGGCGCCGTCTGCAGGTTGTACTCGCCCTGTTTCGTGCGCCGGTGAAAGAACGCCACGTTGCGGGCCAGAGCCAGCAGCAGGGCGAGCGCGTGTTCGGCGACTTCTTCCACGCAGTAGTCCGGGACATTCGTGACAGGGATGCCCCGTTCCGTCGCCGCGGCGATCGCAATGTTGTCCAGTCCGATTCCCATGCGCGCCACGAGACGGCACTCTGGCGCGGACTGGATGACGCGTTCGGTGACCTGCGCCCAGCACGTGGCGATCGCAGTCGCATCGTGCGCCAGATCGATGAGGGTCGCTTCGTCGCCATCGGGCGCTTCCACCACGTCGGCGCCGATGCGCGACAGGGCGGCGCGTTCGATCGCTGCATCACCCCACGGCAGGTCGGTGAAGAGCACCCGGTGCGGTGCCGTCATGTGCGTGGCTTGGCGAGCGTCGCCTTGAGAGTGACTTCCTGTCCGCTGCGCAGGACCACGACCTCCACTTCCTGCCCGGCGGAGAACTTCCGCAGCGCCAGGTCGAAGTCGTCCAGCCCGCCGATCTGGCTCCCCCCCCGCCGGACGATGACGTCCCCCCCTTTGACGCCGGCGAGTTCAGCCGGGCTGCCGGGAGCGACCCCCTGAATGGCATAGCCTTCAGCGTCGCTGGAGAAGTCGGGGATGCTGCCGAAATACGGCCGGGCCCCGTCACGTTCGATGGAGGCGCGCCCCTGCACCTCGACGTACTGCGGCGGCTCGGTCGCCTCTGCGACGCGGACCACGAGCGATTCGACGAGGTCGATCACCTGCGTCATGCCGGCGTAGTTGATCTTGTCCCAGTCGTCGGACGGCCGGTGATAGTCGCTGTGCGTGCCGGTGAACAGGTGCAACACCGGAATCCGTCTGGCGTAGAACGACGCATGATCGCTCGGGCCCAAGCCTTCCGGCTTCTTCGCGAGCTGCAGGTGGGTGGCCTCGGCGGCCGGTTCGAGCCAGTCGTTCCAGACCGGCGCAGTGCCTGTCCCGAAGACGGTGAGGCGGTCCCCCTCCAGGCGGCCGATCATGTCCATGTTGATCATGGCGATCGTCTTGTCGAGCGGAAAGACCGGCTCCTTGACGTAGTACGCGGAACCCAGCAGTCCCCGTTCTTCGCCGGTGAACGCAAGGAACACGATGCGGCGCGGCAGTTTCTGCTCGCGGCGACCGATTCTGCGTGCGAGTTCCAGCAGCCCGGCGGTGCCGGAGGCGTTGTCGTCAGCCCCGTTGTGGACTTCGTGCGATCCCGGAGCAAGCGACCCTTCGCCCCCCATGCCGACGTGGTCGTAGTGTGCGCCGACGATCACCGTTTCGTCCGCCAGCGGCCCGTCCCCTTCGAGCACTCCGACCACGTTCTTGATCGGCACGCGAATCGGCTTGAGGCTGGTTTGCCCGGTGGCGGTCCAATTGGCCAGGAGCGCGCTGTGCGGCCGGCCGGTCTCGTCGATCTCGGCCTCGAGCTGGGCGAGAGTCTTGCCGAGGGCGGGCTGGAGCAGGCGGTTGCACGTCTCCTGTGTGACGTGCATCACCGGCAGCGAGCGCCCGCCGCGCGTGCCGCCGTAGCCGAAGTCGATGAGCGGATCGGGATTGTCGTTGGCGAGCATGTCGCGAACCTGTCGCAGGTGTTTCACTGCGGCGGCGAGTTCCGTTTGCGACTGCCGCGCGGCGTCCGAACCCGGTTCGGCATCGATCGCGGATTCCGCGGCCGCAACGACCCGGTCCTTTGCTTCGGCCAGCTCCTGCTCCAGTTGTTCTCGTTGATTCCGCCCGGTGTAGGGGTCGTTGACGAGCAGCACGGCGGCCGCGCCGCGCTGGAATGCACGGCTGATCTTGATGGTGAGGCCCGCGTGGCGGGACTGGCCGTGTGCGACGGCAAACAGGCCGTCCTCCTTCCCCTGCTGGGGATTGCGGCGCATGATGACGACGATCCTCCCCTTGACGTCGACGTCGGCGAAGTCGTTGTAACCCGGCTCATCGGACTCGATGCCGTAGCCGCAAAAGACCACTTCGCCGGAGAACCGGGCCGCTTCGCCGAACGAACAGGTGCGGAAATCGGCGTCGTACGTCAGTTCCAGGGCAGCGCCGTCCGGCCCGGAGAAGGTGAGCGTGTTCGGCGACGTCAGTTCCGCGCCGGTGGTGATCTCGAATTCCTGAAACGGATCGCCGCCGTGGACGTTGACGATCAATCCGGCGTCGGCGAAGGCCTCGGCAACGTAATCGGCGGCCCTGTTCAGGCCGTCGGTGCCGACGCCGCGCCCCTCGAATCCGTCGTCGGCCAGGGTCTTGACGTCGTGCAGCAGCCGCTCCTCGACGGCGGACCTATCGTCTGCGGGAGCCGTGAGTGACGTGGCGAGACCGAGGGCCAGCGCCCCGATTGCAAGCGGCCTCAACGGCCGTACCGGTAATGCCATAAGCGACGACCTCGTTGTGCAGATGTCCTGACACTGGCCCGATGCCGCACCATTCTACGCGACACCAGTCACATCGCCTATGCCATTGACAGGGCGTGGCGCCGCAGAGAGTCGAAAGGCGGCAGGGACGGTGTGGCCGGACTTGACCGATCGCGCGAGGCGGCGGAACAATGCCGCGCGTGATGCAATACAATCTGTGTTTTCCAAATCGCGTCGCTTTCGGCTGGGGACGCCGCGCCGAGATTGGCGCGCTGGCCGCGGGCCTGGGGCGGCGCGCATTCCTGGTGACCGGGTCGCGCACGCTGGAAGGCAATGGAACCATCGGCGCGATGATCGACGCGTTGCGCCAGCGTGGAGTCGCCGTCGAGCATGTCGCCCGGATTTCGCGTGAGCCGGAAGTCGTCGACGTCGACGAAGCGGTCGCACGTCTGCTGGTGCACGGACCAGCAGCCACGGATTTCGTGCTGGCAATCGGCGGAGGCGCTGCCATCGATCTCGGCAAGGCCGCCGCCGCGCTGGCCATGAACCGGCAGGGAGAGTCGGTGCGGGACTATCTGGAAGGAGTGGGCCGCGGGCTGACAATCGAGCGTCATCCGCTTCCCGTGCTCGCCGTGCCGACGACGGCCGGTACCGGCAGCGAGGCGACGAAAAACGCCGTCATCTCGTCGAGCAACCCGCCGTTCAAGAAGAGCCTGCGTTCCGAACGGATGATGCCGCAGACCGTGCTCATCGACCCGGAGTTGACGGTCTCTGCTCCGCCGCATGTCACGGCGCATTCCGGGATGGACGCCATCACGCAATTGATCGAGAGTTACATCTCCCGGCGCGCGCAGCCGGTCACGCGGGCGTTATGTGTCGAAGGGCTGAGCCGGGCGTTGCCGCAGATCGTGACGGCCGTCCACCGGCCGGAGTCGCGTCCGGCGCGCGAGGCGCTGGCGCACGCGGCGTTCCTGTCGGGTGTCGCGCTCGCCAATTCCGGGCTCGGCCTGGCGCACGGAGTCGCGGCGGCGCTGGGGGTACAGTGCGGTGTGCCGCATGGGCTGGCGTGCGCGGTGATGCTGCCGATTGCACTGCGCGTCAACGCCGAGGTCGCCCGGGCTGATCTGGCGCAACTCGGCCGTACGATCCTCGGTCGGACGGATTTGACCGATGAGGCCGCGGCGACTGCCTTGATCGAGCAGGTCACATCGGTCGCGGCGCAGATCGGGATTCCAGGTCGCCTGTCGGCACTGGGCGTGAGGCGCGAACAGGTCCCGGACCTCGTGCTCGGTTCGCACGGCAACAGTCTGAGCGGCAACCCGCGCGACGTTTCGGACAGCGAACTGGAGGCGATCCTGGAGGCCGCGCTATGATCCTCGCGGCCGGCCTGACGCCGGCATGGCAGCAGATTGTGGAATTCGACGGTTTCGCCGTCGGACAGGTGAATCGTGCGCGGAGTGTGCACTGGTGCGCTTCAGGCAAGGTGCTCAACGTCGGCATCGCGCTGCATCATCTTGGCGCGCCCGCACGGACGATGAGCGTTCTCGGCGGTCCACACGGCGCCGCGATTCGGACGGAATTTGCACGTGCGTCAATTGATGCCGTGTGGATTGCGACGGATGTCCCGACGCGCGTCTGTACGACGATCCTGGACAGCGCGACGGGACAGACGACGGAACTGGTCGAGAACTCCGCGCCGCTGGAGCCGGAAGTGCTGGGCCGATTCGTTGCCGCGTTTCGCGAACACGCAGCCGCTGCGAGGGTCATCGTGCTGTCGGGCTCAATTCCGGATGGGACGCCGCCTGATTATTACCTCCGACTGTTGGAGGCGACGTCAGTGCCGGCAATCCTCGACATCCGCGGTCCGGAACTGCTGCAGGCGCTGGAGTGTCGACCGCTGGTCGTCAAACCGAATCGTCATGAACTGGAGCGGACCGTCGGCCGTGAACTCAGGGACGAGAGCGCGTTGCTTGGGGCCATGCGGGAACTGAATTCGCGCGGCGCCAAGTGGGTCGTCGTGACGGGAGGGAGCGCGCCGGTGTGGGTGACATCGCGCGAGCAGACGCTGCAACTGCGACCTCCGCCGGCGGAGGTCGTCAACCCGATCGCGTGCGGCGACTGCCTCGCGGCCGGCATTGCGTCGGGCGTGCTGCAGGGGTGGTCAATGGTCGACGCGGTGCGGTACGGGATGGGGGCTGCCGCGGACAATCTGCAGCAACTGCTGCCGTCGCGGCTGAATCCCGCACGCGTTGCCGAGTTTGCGCGGCAGGTGCATGTCGTCGAGGATCGTTGAACCCCGGTGCGACTTGTGAAACGACGGCGGCTTCACGGTCGCGGCTGGTTGATCAATGCCGACAGTTGCTGCACCAGCGCCCGCAGGTTTTCCGCCGGATGCAGGCACCAGGCAAATTCGCGGTCGTTCAGGATCGCCTGCGCCGCAAGCCGGCGTTCAACGACCGCCAGATCCTGCGTCCTCCGCATGCGCTCCGCCGATGCCAGCGGGGCAAACTGGTCACGGACCTTCTTGAACTGCAGGTGGCGCTCCCGCCGCGCGGCGCGCTGCGTGCGGCGCTCTCGATACGTG
>CAZWGW010000222.1:0-9540 GCA_964633565.1 uncultured Planctomycetaceae bacterium | reverse complement strand
GTCATCCCTGGCCTCCAGGCGCCGCAGCAGAGCCCGAAGCAACGGCCGTGTCCACTGCGAAGCGTGTGGCCGGCTTGGGCGGTCGGCCGTAGAAATCCGAGGCGAGGTACGTCTTGACCGCGCGCTGGAGGAATTAGAGCCCAAGCTGAGGTTCTCTGACGCGGGTTACCAGCGGATCTTGCTCCGCGAGAGCCCCCACTACCACGTGTGGGTTATGTGCTGGAAGAACGGCCAGCGCTCGCCGATCCACGATCACGCCGCGTCAAGTTGCGCTGTGAAGGTCCTTCGCGGCGTGGCGACGGCGACTGAGTTTGAATTCGCTGCGCATGGCCACATCAAGGCGGTCGGCTCGCGCGACCTTCAGGCCGGCGAGGTATGCTGCACGCAGGACCTGGACCTGCACCAGATTTCGAACCAGCAGCCGGGGAGCGCGGACCTGGTCACGCTGCACGTTTACTCGCCGCCGCTGCTGCGGATGCAGACGTATTCGCTGACCGACCTGGCCCGCGGCGAAGATGTGTGGGCCGACGAACGGCGGATGGTAACCGCCTCGCCGGAGAACAGCGAGACGCCACTGGGATCGGTCTACAGCTGGGTCACGCCGAACCGGCTGTTCTTCGTGCGGAACCATTTCGATGAGCCGGAGGTGCCGCTGTCGACGTGGCGGCTGCGCGTCGAGGGATGCGTGGAGCGGCCTCGTGAGTGGACGTATCAGGAGCTACTGGCGCTGCCGCAGCGGAGCGTCTTCGCCACCGTGGAGTGCGCGGGGAACGGCAGATCGTTCCTGAAGAACCCGCAGCCGGGCGTGCAATGGGGTGCCGGGGCGATCGGCCATGCCGAGTGGACCGGCGTGCCGCTGGCGGCCCTGCTGAAGGAGTGCGGCCTCAGACCCGGGACGCTGGAAATCGTGTTTGAGGGGGCGGATCGCGGCACGGAGGCCGACCATCCCGAGCCGATGCAGTTCGCGCGCAGCCTGCCGCTGGAGAAGGCGCTCGATCCCGACACGCTACTCGTCCACCGCATGAACGGCGAACCGCTGAGGCCCAACCACGGCTTCCCCCTGCGGCTGTTCGTGCCGGGCTGGTACGGCGTGGCGTCCGTCAAGTGGCTGCAGCGGATTGAGGCGATCGACCACGTCTTCGCCGGCTACTACCAGACGACCAAATACACCGTGCAGCGCCGCACCGGGCAAGGGAACCGCAAGGAAGTCGTCGGGCCGATGGCGGTGAAATCGGAGATCATCCGTCCGGCGAGCGGCTCCAGCCTGGGAATCGGGACGAACCGGCTGTTCGGCGTGGCCTGGGCCGGGGAAGATGCGGTGGCTGGCGTGGATGTGAGCGTCGACGGCGGCGTGACGTGGAGCCCGGCACAGCTCATCGGCCCGCAGGCCCGATACTCGTGGAACCTGTGGGAGTACCTGTGGGAAGTGGCCGAGCCGGGCAGTTACCACATCCTGGCCCGCGCGATTTCCACGGGCGGCCGGATTCAGCCGACGCAGCACGATCCGCTCAACGGCGGCTACCTGATTCACTTCAGCCGGCCGACTGAAGTGCGCGTGGAAGCGCGGCAGCACACGTTTGCCGACTGGGCCGACGTGGAGACGCTGCTGTACGACATGAATGCCTACGCGGAGCGAAGCCTGAGTTTGCCGCTGGATGTGGAACTGGAGTTCGCGGCGGGCGAAGGGATTTGACCCAATGCCGAATGACGAAATCCAAATGTCGAAGGAATGACGAAGCAAGAATGACGAACGGCATTGGAGCAGGCAGATGGCGTTTGATGCACAACTTGCCGACCGAGTTCGCAAGCTGCTTGCGCGGCGCAAGGGGTTTTCGGAGAAGCGGATGTTCGGCGGCGTCGGTTTTCTTCTGAACGACAATATGTGCTGCGGCATTCTGCGGAGCGATCTCATCCTGAGGCTGGGGGCTGATGTGGCCGAGGGAGCCCTGCGGGAATACGGTGTGCGGCCGTTCGACATCACGGGGCGGGCCATGCAGGGCTGGGTGATGGTCGGCCCGGCCGGCTATGAAGAGGCGGACGACCTGACGCGGTGGGTGAAACTGGCGGCGCGGTTTGCCGCGTCGCTGCCGGCGAAGGAGAAGACGCGCCGGGCTGGACGCCGCATGAAGACGCATGGATGATACGCGGTGAGGAAACTCGGGCCTTCCGGAGGTCAGGTTTCTGGCGGCCGATTCAGTTCTCGCATCTTGAGGCCCAACATGCGCCGACTCTCCTTGTCCGCAGGCATCGTCCTGATCGTCGCATCCTTCTCTGCAGCACAGGACCTGACTGTCGAAACCGCGCCCCCGGTCGTCGTGAAGACGGTCCCCGAGGCCGGGACGACAGACGTCGATCCGGCGCTGAAGGAGATCGAAGTCGTCTTCAGTAAGGCCATGCTCGACAAGTCGTGGTCGGTCGTGCGGAACACCGAGGCGACGTTCCCCAAGACCGACGGCGAACTCCGCTACAAGGACGATCGCCGCACGTTTGTGATGCCGGTCAAGCTGGAACCGGGCCGGAACTATGCACTGTCGATCAACACGGCGCGATTCGGCAACTTCAAGGACACGGAAAAACGCTCGGCCGTCCCCTATCTGCTCGTCTTCCGCACGAAAGGGGACGCTCCCGCGGGAGAGAAGACGAGTTCGACGACTCCACCCGCGACGCCCGAACAACTCGCGGCGGCGTTCGACGGTCTGTGGGACGACATGCGGCGGAATTACAGTTACTTCGAGCTGAAACAGATCGACTGGGAGGGTTGGAAACGGAAGCACCGGGAAGGGGTCGTCTCGGCCGCGACGACGGAAGAGTTCATCAAACGACTCGCGGCGGCGCTGGCCGAACTGCAGGACGGACACGTCTGGATCGAAACCGCCGGTCGGCAGGTCTTCACGTGGGTGCCGCCGCAGAAGTCGTGGAACATCAACGTCAAGGACACGCTGGACCAGCTCGAAGACATGACGTCCTGCGGCCGGTTTGCATTCGTGGGAACCACCAAGGGGGACGGGTTCGGCGCGGTCGTCGTCACGCGGCAGAGCAATGCGGACGAGGAGTCGGTCAGGCAGGTGATCGAGTTCATCCGCGCGCACGCCGATGCGCCCGGTTTCCTCGTTGATCTGCGCGGGGCCAATGGCGGGAACGAGGTGCTGGCGCAGCAGATTGCGCAGTCGTTCTGCGGCGAGGATGTCGTCTATGCGAAGAGCCGCTATCGCGACGGCCCCGAGCCCGGCGACTTCGGGCCGACGTTTGAGCGGACCCTGAAGGCGGGGGAGCAGCCGTACCTGCGGCCGGTGGTGTGCCTCATCGGCTGGGGATGCGCCAGCAGCGGCGAAGGGTTCGCCAAGATGATGGCAGCGCTGCCCCACGTCACGCTGGTCGGTGAGCCGACTCGTGGTTCGAGCGGGAACCCGAAACCGTACGCGCTGGAGGGGCCGAACGCGGCGGTGTTCTACTCGCGCTGGGTCGACCTGCTGCCGGACGGGACGGAGGTCGAAGGCCGCGGAGTGCAGCCGGACGTCGCGGCAAACTTCGATGAAGCAGCGTATGCGAGCGCGGACCCGACATGGGAGAAGGCCATGGACGTGCTGCGCGGAAAGATCGGGCAGCAATCGACACGCTGAATGCCGACGCTCACGCGGCCTTGCGTTCTACCACCGGCAATTGGAGCACAGTCACCTCAACGGGAGGCTCGACGATCTTCAGCGTCGGCGTCCCCGGCAGCGCGTGGCTGGCCGTTCCGCCCCGCGGGTTTCGCATCGGGATGCGGCTTGCCGGCGGATGCGCCGAGTGCTCGATCCGGCCCCACACCAGCCGCCAGGCCCAGGCCGCCGTGCGGCGGTAGGTGAGCGCCAGCCCCCACATCGCGAGCATCTGCACGCCGACGTCGATGAAATGGGCGCGGAACTTCAGGTAGGCGCGCCGCTTCCGTCGCTGCCATGGCGTGTACGCCTCCACCTTGTGCTGCGGCCGCGTTTCAGAATCGCTGTGAGGAATGTGCGACTTCGACCAGACCGCCGCGATCAGTAGCCGCAATGGGTTGAAAAAGTACGTGTAGCCGGCGAGCAGGTTGATCTGCTTCAGCCACGGCCGGGGATGCTTCGACGCGACGACGTAGTTGCCGTCGACCTTGTACGGCGGGATCGGTTCGCCGTCGACCTTGTCGAACGCCAGTCCCGACGTATACGTCTCGACGTACCACTTGGAACCGGAGGATGGCGTGAGCATCAGCACCTGGGTGTACAGTGCGCCGGCCTTGCGCAGCGTCCGCAGTTGATTGATCAGCCCGTAGTTGCTGCGCCACGACACCAGCGGCTGCGCGTCGCAGTGCATCATCATCGGGATCGGAAAGATCCCGCTCTGTCGCAGCAGGCGGAACGACTCCAGCGTCTTGCTTTCGCTCTGGCCTTTCTTCACCAGCGTCGCGGTCAGGTCCTCGACTCCCATCCAGATGGCGACCAGTCCCGCGCGGCGGACGACGGGGAGGTGCTCCTGCAGCCGGATCGTATCGTGCACCGTCGCCTCTGTCCCCCAGCGGATGCCGCTCAGCGCGGAGCGGCCGCTGCCGATGCGCCGCGCGAGGGCCTCCGTGATATCGAGCGTCTTGTGCGTGTCGTTGAAGAAGTTGTCGTCGGTGCCGAAGAAGAACTTGATGCCGTACGTGTCGGCGATCTGCTCCATCTCGTCGGCGATGCGCTCGCCGGTCTTCACGCGGTGCGTGCGCTGGTTGTACGCCGGGATGGGGCAGTACGAGCAGCGGAACTTGCAGCCGATCGTGAGCACGACTGACGAGACGTTGCAATGCTTGCGGACCTGCCTCGCCGTGAGCGCCGCGGGCCCGAGCGTCGTCCCCTTGCCCGGCGGCTCCAGCAACTGGTAACCAAGGACCGGAGAGGGGAGTTCATCGAGGTCGCCGAGCAGGCGCTGGATGCCGGTGTCGACGAGTTCTTCAGCGGGACCGTCGGGTGTGCTCAATTTCGCATAGACGATGCCTGGGACCTCGTCCAGCGCACCGCTGTCGCGAGCGCGAAGGAAGACCGACCGCAGCGACTCCCCCTCCGCGCGCAGGGAGAGCAGCACTTCGAGCAGGTTGAGCAGCACGTACTCCTCACCGGTGACGGCCACGTCGGCCCCCCATGGGTGCTGCGGGTCGGCGCTGAATACGAGCCACGGTTCATAGATGATGCGCGGCCCCCCCGCGATAATCAGCGGGCGCTGTGCGGGGTCGATGCGGCAGGCGTCCTGGATCAGCCGGTCGCACTCGGCCGAGTGCAGGTGCATGCTCGACACCATGAAGATGTCCGGTATGCGGCCGTCGAGCCGCATCTGCGATGGGGCGAAGTTCCGGTTCCACTGCTGCAGGACGATTCGCGTCTTCAGAAAGCCCGAATCGACGAGCGCCGAGCCGATCGATCGCACGCCCGCGGGGGCCATCTTGAGGTCGGCGTAGATGAACGGCAGAATGCGCGTGCGGTGATCGAAGGCGCAGGCGATGACGGTGTGCAGGTCGTGTTTCGCGGAAAGCCGGCGGAGGCTCTGGCGAATGCGGGTCATCTCGCCGGGGGGGAGCAGGATGTCGCCACGGGCACGGCTGGGGAGTTCCACGGTCTGTGCTCCTGGGCCTCTTGCTGGAGGGACCGCCCCCGTATCCGGGGACGGACGGAAGTGTCGATCGGCCCGCGCCGAGAGAAAGTGCCGCGCGCTGAGAAAACACCCGAGAGGCGGCGGCGGAGAATCCCAGAATTATCACGTCATGGCGAGACCAGATCCGGCCGCGGAAGTCCGGAATTCAATGCAATTCCCGGCCGTCCGTCCGCTGCTGCCGGACGCAATCCGAATTGCGCGGCACGAAACAGGTAGAAGTCCGGCGCGCGACCGGCCAGAATTCAGCGAACACAGCGGGAAAATCCGGGGAGAATGAGGCATGAGCCGCTCGACGACGGTACGAGATCGGTCCGCGAAACGCTGGGCGGCGGTCGTTGCGCGTGACGCCGCCGCCGGTCAATTCGTGTACGCGGTGCGGACCACCGGCATTTTCTGCCGCCCGGGCTGCGCCTCGCGGCTGCCGAGGCGGGAAAACGTCGCATTTTTCGACACGCCGGCCGAGGCCCTGGCCGCAGGCTACCGTCCCTGCCGGAGGTGCCGCCCCGGCGAAAACAGTGCCTCCGATCCGCAGACGGCTCGCGTCGTGCGCGCGTGCCGGTTCATTGAAGCATCGGGCGGATCAGCGCGGTTGCCGGCCGTGGCGGCGCACGTGTCGCTCAGCGCGCGGCAACTGCACAGGCTTTTTCTCGACCGGCTCGGCGTCACTCCCCGCGAGTACGCCGCGGGCCGGCGCGTGCAGTCATTGCAGGCAGAACTGGCGAACGGGCGGCCGGTGACGCGGGCCATCCATGCCGCGGGATACGGCTCCGCCGGCCGGTGCTATGCCGAGGGGCAGCGCGTGCTGGGGATGACACCGAAGCAATACCGCGACCGTGGGCGGGGCGCTGCGATCCGCTTTGCGGTTACGGAGTGCGCGCTGGGACGGGTCATGGTGGCCGTGACGGAGCGGGGCGTGTGCCGGATCGCGCTGGGGGACGGCGACGCGGCGTTGCGCTCCGAACTTCTCGCGCGGTTTCCGGAAGCACGTCAGGTGACGCGCGACGCGGACTTCGGCCGGCTGCTGCGGGCGGTCGTGAAGTTCATCGACCGGCCCCTTCACGAGTGTCCGTTCCCGTTGGACATTCGCGGCACGGCGTTTCAGCGGCGGGTGTGGCAGGCACTGCAACTTGTCGCCCCGGGTGAGACGCGCACTTACGGCGAACTGGCGGCGGCGGTCGGACAGCCGGGGGCGGCGCGGGCCGTCGGGGCGGCGTGCGCGGCGAACCCGCTCGCGGTGGCGGTGCCGTGCCACCGCGCGGTCCGCGCGGACGGCAAGCTCGGGGGATATCGCTGGGGAGTGCGTCGGAAGGCGGCGCTGTTGCAACGCGAAGCGCCTCCGATGAAGAAGCAGGTCACGCTCCCGCGTGGCGGAGTAACGGAATGAACTGCCTGTTGCCCCGGCCAGATTCGGCGTAAGATGCGGACGTTTTCCGGATCACAATTCGAGCAACCCCGCCGGGCTCCAGCGACACCGGACCCGGCGGAGACCTGGAAAGGAATCGCTCCATGTCGAACAGGCCGACGCACGTCCTCGTGCCGACGGATTTCAGCCCCACCGCCCAGGCGGCGCTCGATTACGCGCTGGGGTTGTGCGAACTGGTCGGTGCGCGGCTGACGGTCCTGCACGTCACCAACCGGGCCAAGATCGAAGAGGAGTTGAAGGGGTTCGACGCGCTCGGCTACCTGTTCGACACGAGCGAATCGATGACTTCCGGAGGCGCGGTGCAGCCGGCCAGCCTGCAATGGGAGCGGCTGGAGCAGCGCGCCCGGCAGCAACTGGAGGCGAGCATCGACCCGGGCTGGCGCAACCGGGTGGCGATCGATTTCGTCTGCCGCGACGGGTATCCGTCGGAAACGATCAAGAAGTTCGCGACGGAAAACGGCGTCGACCTGATCGTGATGGGGACGCACGGGCGCGGGCGGGCGGCGCAGTTCGTGATGGGGAGCGTGACGCAGAACGTGATCCGCGCTGCCGAGTGCCCCGTGCTGACGCTCAAGGCGCCGCCGGTATCGCGGAGTGAGAAAGAGTGCGGCTGACGAGTCCGTGCGTTGACGAAGTCGGCTGCCGGTAGCGATCTGCAAGAGGAGCCGTCATGCCAGCGACATTCGAGCTTCATGTCAACGGTCGGGCGATGCGCGTCGACGCCGACGTCGATCGCAGCCTGCTCAGCGTCCTTCGCGACGACCTGGATCTGACCGGCACGAAGTACGGCTGCGGGGAAGGGGAGTGCGGCGCGTGCACCGTGCTGATCGCCGGCGTGCCGGCGAGGTCTTGCATCACGCCGCTTGGTGATGCCGCCGGGAAAAAGATCGAAACGATCGAGAGTCTGGAGCAGGACGGCAAGCTCCATCCCGTCCAGGAGGCGTTTCTCCACGCCGACGCGTTGCAATGCGGCTACTGCACAGCCGGCATGATCATGTCGTGCTGCGGGCTGCTGGCAACGAAGCCGCAGCCGACCGATGCCGAGATCATCGAGGCGATGGACGGGAATATCTGCCGCTGCGGAACCTATCAGCGCATCCTGTCCGCGATCCGCCACGCGGCGGAGTCGATGCAGGAGGGACGGCCATGAGCACGCAATACGACGCCAATACGCTGTTCGCTCTGGTCGATGAGGAACTGGAGTGCGAGCGCTACGAACTGCGCGAGTCACCGCCGTACTCGTTCGACTTCGACCGCCGCGATTTCTTCAAACTGCTCGGCTGCGGCGTCGTGGTGCTGCTGGTTCGCGAGCGGATCGAGGCTCAAGAATCCGGCCGCCCCGGGCGCGGGTTCGGCGGGCGCGGCGGCGGCCCGCGCGAGATCAGTGCGTGGCTGCACATCGGCGAGGACGGCATCGTCACGGCGTACAGTGGCAAAGTCGACGTCGGCCAGAACTCGCGCACGTCCCTCGCACAGGCCGTTGCCGAGGAACTGCACCTCCCGGTCTCGTCCGTCCGCATGCTGCTGGCCGACACCGATGTGGTTCCCTACGACGCCGGCACATTCGGCAGCGGCACGTCGCCCCGGATGTGGCCGCAACTGCTGAGTGTGGCGGCCGCCGCGCGCGTGGCGCTGATCGGGCTGGCGGCCGAGCGCTGGAACGTCGATCGCGAAACGCTCGTCGCAGCCGATGGAAAAATCACGAATCCCGCCAACGACGAGTCATTGACCTACGCCGAGCTGACGAAGGGGCAGCAGATCACCACGACGGTCGGCGAGGGGACGCCGTTCGCGCCGCGCGAGAAGTGGACCGTCGCCGGCACGTCGGTCCCCAAGGTCAACGGCCGCGCATTTGTCACGGGAAAACATGAATATGCGTCCGATATCAAGCGCCCCGGCATGCTGCACGGCAAGGTGCTGCGTCCCGCGGCGTTTGAAGCGACACTGGCGATGCTGGATGCGAGCGCCGCCGAAGCGATGGAGGGGGTGACGGTCGTCCGCGACGGGGACTTCATCGGCGTCGTGGCGGCAAACGACCATGCCGCGCAGAAGGCACTGGACGTACTCAAGGCCGAGTGGAACACAACGCAGCAACCGTCCGCCAGGGAACTGTTCACTCTGCTGAGGCAGGAGGGTGGGCGCGGCGGGGGCGGTCGTGGCGGTGGCGGACGCACATCCGGCTCGATCGACGAGGGGCTGAAGGCCGCCGAACATCAACTGAAACAGACCTACACGATCGCTTACATCGCGCATGCGCCGCTGGAACCGCGCGCGGCAGTGGCCGAGTGGAACGACGGCAAACTCACCGTCTGGACTGGCACTCAGCGGCCGTTCGGCGTCCGCGGCGAACTGGCGCAGGCCTTCCGTATCCCGGAGGAGCGCGTGCGGGTGATCGTCCCCGACACCGGCTCCGGCTACGGCGGCAAGCACACCGGCGAGGCGGCCTTCGAAGCGGCGCGCCTCGCAAAGGCGGCCAG
>CAZWGW010000221.1:4087-9557 GCA_964633565.1 uncultured Planctomycetaceae bacterium | reverse complement strand
GCAGGCGGCATGTGTACATGGGCAAACCAAATCGTTGAATTCCGCCTGATCCATTGCTTTCAGTTCTGCCGTCAGGCACTGCCCTGCCCGCTGCAGCACATCATCGGGTGCGGCAAACTCTCGGGGCAGGCCCGTCAGCCACTCTGCCAGGTGGCCGGTGACCAGAACGCGGCTTTCGCGATCAGTCGGCATGGCTTGCCTCGGACGGCGTTCGCCGTCAGGATCCAGTGCCTCGTACCAATTAATCGGCCAGGAACCGTCCGCCAACTGGCTCACCGCGGCTGCAGCAGTCCACTGGCGAATCTGCTCATCGAGTTGGTGGCGAACTTCTGCCGACAGGATGGGAAAGTGTTCCCGATCGACTCGGTACAGGACCGTGAGTGATTGCGCCAGATGCGTGCCCGCGCAACTGGACTGCTGCGGCCGGACGGCAAGCAATCGCGTGGCGAGTTCGTCAAAAGTCGTTTGTTCGTCGAACTTGTTGACCCACGCGTGACGTGGCGGGAGGTACAGGGAATAGGCCAACGCCGTCCACTGTAATTCCTGTTGTCCGAGGTGAAAGTTGGCGATCGAATCGTTGAGGACGTCGCGGAGCGTGTAGGATCGACCGGCGACACGGAGCGGGTATGTCAGAGGGACGCCCAGCTCCGCGAATGCCGCGAGGCACTGATCACGGTGCGATTCCGTCGACAGTGACTGGACGTCACTGGTTTCGCCCCCACCGAGAAACGCCACACCCGTTCTGGCGTGGACCACGGCCGGAGCTCCGAAGAGCGCTGCACCCAACTCATCATCCGTCAGCGCTGCCAGTATGTCGTGGCTGGAACGGATTGAGCGGTGGTCGAATTGCGACGTCATGCCATGCAGCCGGAGCACGTGCAGATAGAACGAGACGGACTGCGTCTCATCGGAGGGACGGATCCTGGCGAGGCAGGTTCCCAACTCCTCAACCGGCGTCCGGAGCAGCCCGTTCCGGAGCGGAGGTAGCCGGATCGGCTCCACTCGTTCTTCCGTGACGACGTGCCGGGGAGCGCCGCTCACGTCGGCAGCGGAGTGAGATGACGGCAGTTGGATCCCGCATCTGGCGGCGATCAGGAGCAGCAACGCGAGCACCGCAAGCGCGACGAGCCCGGCAGCAAACCACCCCCATCTCGGGAATCTGCATCGCAGTCGGGGCATCTGCGGCGCTGGCCGCCGAATGCATTGATGATGGATGCCGTCGGGATACATCGTCTGTTTTCGAACAGGATGTGCGATTGTGAGGGCGTGGTGTGCGATTTGGTGTGTCATCCGGCGTGTACAACGACCATGAATACTGCGTATTTGAGGGCACACTAGGGGCGATTGGGGGTGATTGTGAGAAGTCCCTGCGAATCACACAGGCAAGATTGCGCCGTGCGGCGGGTCCGTGTCTGACGGAGCCAGGGACAATGCGAGAGCGAACGCAAGGTTCCCAATCTGCAGATTTCTGTGGTTTTTCGGATTGACACAAAGGCAGCGTGCCTTACAATAGGCGAAGTGCCTTAGAGCAGGAGCCGAACAACTATGTCCAGGGAATCGTCCGCAGTCACCGACACCGAGTTGGCGATCCTCGACGTCCTGTGGCAGCGCGGCCCGACGGAGGTCCGGGAGATCGTCGAAGCCATCTACGGGGACCATCGGCAGTCACTGCACGCCACCGTCAAGAGCCTGCTGGACCGACTGGCAGAGAAGGGATACGTCGACTGCGACCGCACCCGCTTTGCACACAGATTCTCTGCGAGAATCGATCGTGAGACGTACGTCGGCCGGCAACTTCAGCAACTGGCCGACAGCCATTTCAGCGGGTCGCTGACCCCGATGCTGCTGACGCTGGTCGAGCGGACCAGATTGAGCTGCAAGGATCGCGCGGCGATCCGACGGATTGTTGAGAATATTCGCTAGCCAGGGGGGGAAAGTCTGATGACGTCGCTCCTGAATGCTGTCACCTGGAATGCGGTTGTGGCAGTGATCCTGTCGATTCTTGTCGCGGCGACGTCGCGTCTGAGGGTTTTGGAGCGCCGGCCGGGCCTGCGGCACCTGTTGTGGCTGCTGGTGATGGTGGAACTGGTTACGCCTCCGCTCGTTCCGTTTCGATTGCCGAGCTTCCTTCCAGAACTGCTGTGGCCGGCGTCGATTCCCGTCGCGAATGCCATCGCGGAAGAGCGACACTTGCCGGAACCGGCCGCCCCCCGCGCGCCGCACGCTGCGGCTTCGCAAGCGCTACTGCGGGAGCAATGGCGCGCCGTGTTGGTCGGTGTCATTGCCGCTGGCAGCGTATTACTGTTGTCGGTCGCCCTGATCCGAATGTCGCAGTTGAGACGTGCGTTGGGGCACGGCGCGTCCGATCGACGAGTGGCACGAATTGCCGAGGACTGCGCCCACCGCATGGGAGCGAGATGCGTCCCGGTCGTGTGCATTGTGTCGGCACATGTGTCGCCGTTGCTCTGGGTCCGTGGTGGAAACCCGGTCATTGTCATACCCCAACAACTAGCGGGCGTACTGACGGATGAACAGTTGGCCTGCATCGTCGGTCATGAGCTGGCGCATTTCATCCGGCGAGACCATTGGACGAATGCATTCGCCTTCGTCGTAGCGGCGTTGTGCTGGTGGAATCCCGTCGTGTGGTGGGCGCGGCGCGAGTTGCGTGCGGCGCAGGAGTTGTGCTGCGACTCCGTTGTGATTTGCGGTTCACCAGCCATGCGCCGCCGATATGCAGAAACATTGCTGCGGTCGCTTGAGTATATCCAGTCCCAACGGCCGTTGTTGCCGGAGTTGGCGAACGGTTTCGGGGGCAAGTCATCCGTGAAGCGGAGATTTGAAATGATCGCGGATCAACGGCTGAATCATCGTTTGTCATGGTGGGGCTATGCCCTGCTGATGTTTGCCGCAGCGACCGTGCCCTGCCGGCCGGCGCCGGCACAATCGCCCTCGACCGACGACAATCCGGATGCCGAGCGCGCCCGTTACGTCATTGCATCGGAAGGCGTCGCGCAGACCGATGCACGCAGCTATCGTACAGTTGTCACCGAGAACGGTTGGGCAATCCTGGCCTTCGACCGGGCGTCGAAGCGCCTGCTGTGGAGTGCGGAATTGCCTCTGTCCTCGCCAGCACTCCTCCAATCCGGCACGCGCATTCTGCTCCATGCCGCAGACGATGCGACGACTGCGATTGCGAGCGACGGACAAGGCCGCATCGTCGTTCAGGAAATGGACGCGGCAGGCAGCGTCATCGCACAATGTGTGATGCTCCGCGACACGCTCGCAACCGGTGCCTGGCGACGGGACGCTCAGTTCAAACGCTGGCCGCTGACCATCGATCCGTTCGAGCGGGTAGGCGCGCCGGCTGAATCCGTCGACCTGGAGAGCGCCACGGAACTGCTGCCAAACGGATTGGATGCAGTTGTCAGGGCAGTTCCGCTGAGTCGCTTCGCGAGTCCCTGGAGCAACCGCGAGGGCCGCGGCGAGGCCCGGGACGCAACGGCGACCACGACTGCCGCCACCGTGAAAACTATGCGCATTGAACAACGCGCCGGCAAGACGATACTATTCATTGAAACCGACGGCGCACGTCACGAATTCACAATCGGCGCAGGCAATTCGATCGACAGGATCAGAGACGACGTCGTTCCGCTGCAGGATTTCGACGCCACTCAAGCGCCGGTGGAATCCGAGCGTACTCCGCCGCCTCAATAGGACGAGTTGCGCGGACCATTCAAGGCGAAATCGGCGGCTCCCGCTTGACTGGCACCCATATACTACTCTATGGTCGGCAGTGCGGTTTTCAGACATGGGCGGCGCCGACCCGGGCGCGGTCGTTTCGGTCCGCTGACTAGATGAGTATGCCCAGCAGTCGGCCTCACGCCATTCCGCTAGTGCTCGGTCTCGTCCGGCAATTGCAACCGGCGTCGATCCTGGACGTCGGCGTGGGGTTTGGAAAATGGGGTCATTTGTTCCGTGAGTATACCGACATTGCAGCTTCGGAACGGGACCCGGCCCGGTATCCCAAGTCGGGCTGGAAGGTGCGGATCGAGGGCATCGAGGCGTTCCCTGCGTACATTACGCCCGCGCATCAGTACTTCTACGATCAATTGCACGTCGGCCCAGCCGAGCAGCTGGTCCCGCTGCTCGGCCGGTTCGAACTGATATTCCTGGGCGACGTGATCGAACATCTCTCCAAGGAATGCGGCGAACAACTGCTGCGGACTGTAGTGGATCGCGCCGACAAGGCGGTCATCGTGACCACGCCCTGGCACTGGTGCGAGCAGGGGGCGGCGTGCGGGAATGAGTTTGAGCGTCATCGGAGCGCGTGGTCGGCCGGCGATTTTTCCCGTTACCCGTGAGTCCAGATCGTCAGGACTGACGGCGAGATACTGGTGGCATTCGTTTCCAAATGCGACAGGCACCAGGTGTCACTGCGCTCGCCTCGCGTGCCGTCGCGCACGGCGCGCCTGGCGCGGAACCTGTTGCTGCGAATTCTGGGTGACGACCGCTGCTCGCGCTGGTTCAGGCGTCGACGCCCAGACGGCGCATCGGGCTGATCAGATTCGTAAGTCGTGAAAACCAGCAGTCCGCGTTCGAACATCACGCGAGGGCTGACAGGCCATGGCGTCAGCATCGCTGCAGTCGAGTTGCGGCAGGTAAGAGGGCCTGAATTGGAGTCCGGCTCTCCCCTGTTGATCTCGAACGTCAAGGGCACAGGGGCCATGCCGGTTGCGGCCGAGGTTGCAGCGTCACTTGACGCGCCGCCAGAGCACTCCCATGCCGCTCCCATCCCCGCAGAACCGGATGACGCGGACTGCCATGCCGCGGTTCAGATCCTTGATCGTTCCGTGCAGCCGCGCGCTGGGCATGATTTCCGGGTGCGGTGGGATCGGGTCGTCGATGCGACGCGGCCAGCCCAGTTCCTCAAAACTGCTCAAGATCAGTTCCTGGTTCGGGGCCGTCTTGCGAAACCGCTTGAGGACGAGCGGACCGCACCGGAGGACCCTCTGCTCGCGATCCCACCGCGGTGTCATCCTTCCGCCGACCCCGATCGTTGCCTGGTGAATACGGTCGCGGCACTTGTCCAGAAGATGCCGTCCCCTCCGCGTCAGACGCCACACGTTGGGAGGCGCCGCGTTCTCCGCGAGGGCGCCGGATGCCAATCCGGCCTGAACCAGCACTTCCAGATCGCGTTCGGTACCACCCATGGAGTCGATCAGGGTCATCAACTCCGTTCTCCCCAACGGATGTCGCCCCAGGGCGTCCAACGCCACCATGGCGCAATACAGTTTCACACTCTGCTCAACGGCGACGTCACCCGTTGTGGTCGACAAAAATGGCTTGACCCACTGGTCCGGTGCTCTTGCCAGCATGCCCACGGTCGTACGCATTTCAGCGGCTCCCCGGTCTTGCCCCTTCGATACGCCCCGTCGCTGCGGCCGCCATTCCAATCAGTGCCCGGATCATG
>CAZWGW010000221.1:0-4077 GCA_964633565.1 uncultured Planctomycetaceae bacterium | reverse complement strand
TCATGGACAGCTCAGCGGTCGACGCAGCGATTGCTGTCACGCGGTGCGCAATGCCATGTATACACTTTATATCAATTCACTTCCACATCGTTGTATAATTATTTATAATATTATCACAGTGTCATTATGTACGTCGGTTCAGTTCCACTCAACAAGGTCACGGTCGAGTTGAAGTGATCGCCGTTGCAAATCCGCGGGCGGGGAGCAGTTCCCATCCCGTCCACCGATTCGGAGACGACACCGTGCGAACACGAAGATCTTTGATCGCCACCGCGACTCTCCTCACGGTCAACCGCCGTCTTGTGGCGCCGACTTCACTTGCGACGAAGTCCCTCAGAAAACGACGCGGACGCCGGCGGATTCCTTCTCGACCGGGTTATCCGTCCGGCGCGAGTTCTTCATCTCCGGATCAATTTCCGCACTACCATCGACTGGGCAGTTCGACCGCGGCCTGCTGCTCATTGGTTTCCGCAGAGACGGCCGCCTGAGAGCAGATGCGGCCCGTGTGGTTGTCGAGCAGGTGATTACCTGCCAGGCCCGTTCCTGCTTGCCACGCGTCCCCCGTGGCACCTTGCCGTCCAATGTTCAGGGTGGCAAGGTCGCCTCGTTCGGCAGATCCACCAGCCATCGCTGCAGCACCCGTTCGACGCCCTGCGGGTCGAGCCAGTTGAGAAACTTGCGGAAGCCGTCCTGGTTGAGGGGCCGACGTGTGAACCC
This sequence comes from uncultured Planctomycetaceae bacterium, assembly GCA_964633565.1. Lineage (GTDB taxonomy): Bacteria > Planctomycetota > Planctomycetia > Planctomycetales > Planctomycetaceae > CAZWGW01. The sequence continues at coordinate 3,360 of CAZWGW010000221.1, read as the reverse complement.
CGGCCGATGCCAGAAGGCGTCGTTCCAGAAACTCGCTCGTCGTCTACCGGCAAGACTCCCTCGGATGCGTGCCAGTCTGTTCCTCTGTTTTGGCGCAAAAGACTTTCAAGCGCTTTTTCCGAGTAACCGGAGGCGACACTTCGCAGTCCCCAGGGCTTCGAACAGTTCCCCACACATCCTTGCGTCTCTGTCCTTGCCCCCGAGGGGCCTTTCTCGAGAAGACGGCCTTTTCTCCTTCGTGGACCGACGGCCCGGTCCGAACCTCTTCGGGTCCACGGCCAGAGGCCGTGGGTTTATCAGTGACAACTCACGCCCCGGAATGCAGTTCCCCCTCATCCTTGTACAGCTTGAACTCCACAGCGTCCACCAGCGCCAGCCAGCTGGCTTCGATGATGTTCTCGCTCACGCCGACCGTGCTCCACACGTCCTGATCGTCGGCACTCTCGATGACGACGCGGACCCGTGCGGCGGTCCCCTCAGCCGAGTTGATGACCCGCACCTTATAGTCGACCAGGTGCATCTGCGCGAGGCTGGGGAAACTGGGAATCAACGCCTTGCGGAGGGCGTTGTCGAGTGCGTTGACGGGGCCGTCACCCTCCGCGACGACGTGCTCGACGTGGCCGTTGCCGTTCACGCGGAGTTTGATCGTGGCCTCGGTCAGCGGGGCGTGCTCCTGCTCGGTCTCGACGTTGACGCGGTAATGGAGACGCTGGAACTTCGATTCATACGTGCCGGCGCACTTTTTGACGAGCAGGTCGAATGACGCCTCGGACGCTTCGAACTGGTAACCCTGGTTCTCCAGTTCCACGACGCGATCGAGGATGCGCTTCATGAGTGCCTCGTCGCGGTCGAGCTTGTAGCGGGTCGTTTTGGCAACGATGTTCGAGCGTCCCGACAACTCGCTCACCAGCACCCGCCGCTCGTTGCCCACCGCCTCGGGATTGATGTGCTCGTAGCTTTGCGTGACACGGTTGATCGCGTGAACGTGCATTCCCCCCTTGTGGGCGAAGGCGCTGCGACCGACGAACGGCTGGTTGCTGCGGAAATTCATATTGGCCAGTTCGTAGACGTACCGCGACAGTTCCGTCAGGTGCGGCACCCCCTTGCCGCCGGTGAGGACTTCGTGCCCCTGCTTGAGCGCCAGGTTGGCCGCCACGCTGACCAGGTCGACGTTGCCGCAGCGCTCGCCGATGCCGTTGATCGTCCCCTGCACCTGGACCGCGCCGTGGTCGACCGCCGCGAGTGAATTGGCGACGGCGACGTCGCAATCGTTGTGGCAGTGGATGCCGAGCGGGATGCGGAGTTGTCCCTTGAGCGAGTCGATGGTCTTTGTGATGCGGTCGGGGAGTGAGCCGCCGTTGGTGTCGCAGCAGACGATGATCTCGGCCCCGGCACTCTGGGCCGCGAGGATTGTCTGCAACGCGTAATCGCGGTTAGCGGCGAAGCCGTCGAAGAAGTGCTCCGCGTCGTAAAACACCCGTCGCCCCTCGGATTTCAGCCAGGCGACCGAATCGCGGATCATGGCGAGGTTTTCCTCGAGCGAGACCCGCAGCACCTCGGTCACGTGCAGGTCCCACGTCTTGCCGACGACGGTGCAAACGGGCGTCTCGGCGGCAATCAGGGCCTGCATGCCGGGGTCATCCCCGGGGGCGACTCCGCGGCGACGGGTCATGCCGAACGCGCAGACTTTGGCGTGCTTGAGGTCCAGCGCCGCGGCCTGGCGGAAGTAATCGGCGTCCTTTTCGTTCGAGCCCGCAAAGCCCCCCTCGATGTAATCGAAACCGAGGTCGTCCAGCCGCCGTGTGATCAGGAGCTTGTCCTGCACGGAGAAGTTGACCCCTTCCCCCTGGGAGCCGTCGCGGAGGGTGGTGTCGTAGAGTTGGATTCTCATGGTCCTTGGTCCATAGTCCGTGGTCCCTGGCCCCGGGGATCGGCAGTTTCCGCATGGTGGATTGATCGACACGGCCGATCGAGCTTTTTCACGACGGACAACCGGCCAGGGACCATTGACAAACAACAAAAAACCCTCAGGTGCGACCTGAGGGTTTCGGGGCTTTGAACAGTCAATGCCGGGCCTCAGCGTCGCAACCCGTAGGGGATGCGAATGCGAGTAATGGCGATGGCATTCGTGGCGGTGATGCGCATGGCTGGGGCGGAGGCAGTGGCGACAAAACACGCAATCGACACGTGAAGGTTACCGGGCAACTCCGTGTGCGTCAAATCGGTTTCCCGTGGTTTTTCGACGTTTCCGCGACAAACTACCGGACCGAACGACGATGGACTGAACTCGTTATTTTCGCACTCCGATCATTCGCCGCGCGTCCCGCCGGGACGCGGCTGCAGGACGTCTTCCTCCTGTCCATTCGTCTCCGACAGCATCTCCTGCATCGTGCGGCCAGCCATCTGGTCGGCGAATTCCTTCAGCCGACCCAGTTCCGGCGTCTCCTGCAGATCGAAGCCGGACTTCTCGCCGACCAGCAGACTCAACAGCACGCCGACCAGGCCGGGCGCGGAACTTCCGTTCGTCGCTCCGCCGTCGCCACCCGCCAGGAACAGCCGTTCCGGCACGAGCGGTTGCGAACTGCGCGACAGCTCTTCGGACACGCGAGACGCCGCATACAGCCGCGGATCGCCGAACGCCGACACCTTCCTGAGCAGTACGGCCGCCTCGGCCATACCGACCTGCAGGGCGCGGCGGCTTTCGCCGCGGCCGGCCAGCAGTTGCTGTTTGGCTTCCGCCTCGGCGGTGACGATGGTCTGTTCCGCCTGTCGCCGCGACTTCGCAAGATTGGCGTCGGCAACCACAATCGCCTGCTCGGCCTGACGCCGGGCGCGGGCCAGGTCGGCCTCGGCCTGGCTCTCGGCAATCTGTACCTGGACGCGGGTGTTGGTGAGTTGCGTCTGCATCTGCGCAGTGGCCTGCGCCTCGTTCAGCGAACGGAGCTTCTCCGCGGCGACACGCTGCCGCTCGTAGGTTTCGAGCTGCTCGACCGACAACTGGCGTTGCCGCAACTGCTCCAGCAGCACTTCGATCTTGCCACCCTCCTCTTCGGTGTCGGGCTTGCCGATCAGCACGTCCACGCATTCGATGTCGAATTCACGGAACCGCTCGCGCAGCTCATGCCTGGCCTCGCGCTGGATCGTGTCACGGTCGTGCAGCAACTCGAGCATCGTCTTCTTGTGCGCGACGTCGCGGAAGAAGGCGCTCAGCAGCGGGTCGAGCGTCTGCGTGATCAGTTTCTTGACGTCGCCGAACCGCTGGATGACGCTCGGGGCGCGCTGGTAGTCGATGTGGACAACGACCGACAGCGGCAGCAGCGGCTCGTAGGCGTCGCGCGTGACGAGGTCGATCGACTTCAG
>CAZWGW010000220.1:1734-9567 GCA_964633565.1 uncultured Planctomycetaceae bacterium | reverse complement strand
GGCCTCCAGTGCCAAGATCGGGCTCACGGTCTGCGCGCTCGGCGATGGCCTTTTTATTGTACCGCACACCGGAGGAACTTGGCGATGAATCGGTTCTTGAATCCCCCTGGCTTCGTATTGGCCGTCTTGACTTTTTTGGGGCTTGCCAACCCAACCCACGCTGAAGAACGCCCGATCCAGGCAAGGGCGAACGGCGGGCTGTACTTCTCCGGCAGCTCTCCACACCTGGTTGGAGAGGGTCGTGCCATGCACCTGGGCCAGTCGGTCGTTGTCGTGACCCTGGACGAGTACGAGTTCGCGGAGGGCAATCTCGTTCCACGCGCCCTGGCCATCTACGGCGCCCATGATGCCCTGTTCGCGTCCGTTGATGCGGCGCTTGATCCGGAGACGGCCGTTATTGCGGGAACGATTACGTTTGCCGGCGGCGCCGGCCGCTTTGCTGATGCCACCGGCAGCGCGCGCCTGCGGGTCGTGCTTGATGACTCGGAAGGGCTGTACAGCCTGAAGTTCAAGTTCGGAATCGACGGAACTATCAACTACTAGCTGAATCAAACGGCCGGGGAGATCTCGCCAGCAAGCTGATCTCTCCCCGGCCTCCAGTGCCAAGATCGGGCTCACGGTCTGCGCGCTCGGCGATGGCCTTTTTTGGTACCGCAGACCGGCGGAGAAGAACCATGAATCGTCTGCTTAGTAGCTTCACAGTCCTGACTGTGGTTAGCCTCGCGTTCGTCGGACTTTCGGTGGCCGCGAAGCCTGGCGGCGGAGGGGGATCCGGCAACACCGGAGGAGGCACGATCTACTTCATGTCTGGCAGCGGGGCGAACTTCGGTGTGAGTGCGATGAACTCCGACGGCACCGGCAATACGGCCTTGCCGCTCAACGTGACAGGCACACCCAGCTACATGCTCCACGGCGGACACCGCTGGTTTCTGGCAAACCGAACGATCGCAGGCGAGACGTATCCCAACGGCAGCGCTCGCCACGAACGGTTCGCCGTTCGCGACGATGGCAATGAAGGCTTCACTGTCCAACTCACGGACGATCCCGTACTTCAGTTCCTCGGGGCGTCCTGGGTTCCCGGGGAAACGGCTGATGCGGGCATGCTCAGCGGACTTGCTCGCCGCTGGGTGTTCGACGGCGTGGAGTGGGTCATCGACCCCGACAGTGTGGGGATCTACACCGCCACTGTCGTGTTCGATGGGTCGGGCAATGTGACCGGCCTTGCTGCCGCTCCGGCTCCGCTGGTTTCGGTGGGAGTGGTTGCGGGCACGAATCCCGGCGAGTGGTGGCCCGCTGCTTACAATTGGCACTTCGACTGGTCCCCCGATCTGACAGAAATCGTCTATTCCAATGCGGACCGCAGTGCCTTGCTGGCGCACAACGTCATCACCGACGACGCCCGGACATTGACGACCGGTAAACTTCCCTTTCACGCGAAGTGGTCGCCAGCCGGAAACCTGATCGTCTTCAGCACCGGCTACGGCAGCATCGAAACGATCGCTCCGGATGGCACGGGCCGCAAGGAGATTATTCGTGCGGGGGGCAGCTACTATTATCTGTATCCCGACATTTCGCCCACCGGCAGCCATATCCTCTATCTGCGCTATGGCACTGGGAACGATCTGTTTCGCGCGACCTTCAGCGGCGCGACCAAGGTCAACCTCACCGGCGGCATCGCGGGCTACGAGAGTTCCGTCGGTTGGCGGTGAGGCCCACTATGAAAACCCCGCGGCGCGCGGTCCATCGGGACGGCCACCTGGAAGTGGACAGGGCGTTCTACTCGGCGCCGCTGGAGTACAGCGGCCGCCGGGTGTGGGTCCGCTGGGACGCGCGACTGCTGCGGGTGTTCAACGATCAGTGGCGGCAGATCACCCTGCATGCCAGGAGTGAACCGGGCCGGTTCCGGAGGGATGCGTCCCACCTTCCGACCGAGAAGGTGTCGGCGGTCGAGCGGGGCGCTGATGCGCTGCTGCGGCGGAATGCCGTCATCGGACCGCACACCAAGGCCTGGAGCGAGTCCGTTCTGCAGTCGCGGGGCGTCGAGGGGAACCGCGTGCAGATCGGCCTGAGAACGCTTGCGGGCAAGCACGACTCGGCCGCGCTGGAGCAGGCCTGCGAGACAGCCCTGGCCTACGGCGCCAACCGCCTTAAGATCATCCGCCACCTGCCCCAGCGTCCCGCCCCCCGGAAACAGCAGCCACCGCCCTTCATCGAAGAGCACCCGATCATCCGACCGCTGTCGGATTATTCCGTCACATCCCTGAACGCTTTCCGAAAGGAACGAACTCATGAACGTGACGCTCCATGACCAACTGAAACAACTCCGGCTCAGCAGACTCATGCAGTCGCTGGAAGTGCGGCTGCAGGAAGCGAAGGCCTCGAAGCTCGACCATGCCGAGTTCCTGGAACTGATCCTGGCGGATGAACTGGTGGTCCGCCGGGACCGCCTGATCGAACGGCGGACCACAGCGGCCGCGTTCCGCGACCTGAAAGTGCTCGACGACTTCGACTTCGAGTTCAACACGTCGGTGAAACGCAAACAGGTCTACGACCTGACCGCCGGAGACTTCGTCCGCAAGCATCATGACGTGTTGCTGATCGGTCCGCCCGGCGTCGGCAAGAGCCATCTCGCGCAGGGCATCGGCCGCCAGTTGATCCGGGACGGGTTCACAGCCTACAACCGCAGCATCTTCGACTGCGTGCGGGACTTCCTGCACGACGAGGCGTTCGAGGGTCATGACCGGATCCTGGCCCGCTACCTGAAGCCGGACCTGCTGATCCTGGACGACATGGGGATGAAGGAACTTCCGAAGTGGAGCGGCGAGTTCCTGTTCGAGATCATCATGCGGCGTCACGAACTGCGGAGCACGATGATGACGAGCAATCGCCCGCTGGAGGACTGGGGCAAGCTGATCGGTGACGTGCCGGCGGCCACGGCCATCCTGGACCGGTTCCTGCAGGACGCGGAACTGATCCAGATCACCGACCGCAGCTACAGACTGCGCGGCCGGGGAGCCGATAGGAAGCGCATCCCGCCAGACTCCAAGCCGGCTGCACCCGCGACCGGGACATCGAAAACCGGCCAAACCCGCACACCGGGTCGCGCCGGGAAGGGATGGAAAACCAGCAGCAAATGACCAACCACCTCAACCAGACTGGCCGCTTTTAACCCGCGAAAACGTGGCCGGTTTTAACCCGCGAAATGACAGATCCTGCAGCAGATTGAATCGGGCGACCCGTCCGCGGCCGAGCAACTGCCGCCGCTGGTCTAAGACGAACTGCGCAAACTCGCGGGGGCGAAGTTGTCCCACGAACAGCCGGGTCAGACGCTGCAGCCGACGGTCCTCGTGCATGAGGACCACCTGCGGCTGATCGGCGCCGATCAGCCGCAGATCTGGAATGGCCGCGGTCATTTCTTCGGCGCCGCGGCTGAAGCCACGCGACGCATTCTGGTCGAGAACACCCGGTGCAAGCCGGCCGAGAGACATGGGGCCAGTTGCAGCGTATCGACCTGGACATTGCCGCCCCGACGACGGAGGGGCCGGGCGAGGATCTGCTGGCCTTGGATGAAGCCCTGACTCGACTGGAACAGCAGTGGCCCGAGCAGGCCCGACTGGTGAAGTTGACCGATGTGCCAGCCGTCAACTCAATCGATCGTAGCGACGACTTTCTCCCAGAGCCCCCTGCCGCCGACGGCGTTGGTCATGATGACGAGACCCGAACCATCGCCGGGGGGAGAATCGGCAGTAGCAGCGAAAGCCGGTGCCGTTCGAACCGGAATGCGAAGCGACGACTCCGGAATCCGTTTTCACGAGCGCCCAGCCGAGGCCGCGCCAGACGTCCGCGACTCCCGTGTCGACGGTTGGTGTGAGCATCGCCTGTAGCGAGTCCCCCGTCAGCAGTGAGGCCAGGGCGTCGTCGCCCGGCATCACGCCGATTAAGAATCTGGCGTAGTCCGTCGGCGTCGTGTACAGGGTGAAGGCGGCGTTTTCACGGCCATAGTGCGGCCGGTCCTCCTTCACGTGTCCCTCCGCGTCATGGCCCGCCGCGGCCGTGTGGTTGAATGCATCGCGCCAGACGTAGCTGCTATGCGTCATTTCCAGCGGCTGCAGGACGGTGCGGTCGATCCAGGGACTCATCTTTTCACCGATCAGTTCTTCCACGACCTGCTGCAGATACCAGAAGCCCTCGCCGGAGTAGTTGAACTTCGTGCCGGGTTCGAATTCGACATGCAGCGGCCCCCCCGCACTCCAGCCGCCGGCGCGCCAGTTGGGGAGGCCGCTGGTGTGAGTGAGCACCATGCGGGCGGTGATCTTCTGCTGCAGCGGCTCATCCGGCAGATAGGGTTTCTGGAGGTACTCGGACAGCGGCCGGTCGAGATCGAGCTTCTGTTGTTCAACCAGCCGCATTACGGCGAAGGCGAAGACCGGTTTGCTCATGGAGCAGGCCTCAAAGACGGTCTCGGTGTCGACCGGTTCGTCGCCGCCCGCGGCGCGGTCGCCCCACGCCTTCTGCCACACAATCTCGCGATGCTCGATCAGCACCATGGAGACGCCCGGCGTGTGATGCGTGTCCATCAGTTCGGGAACCAGCGTGTCGAGTTTCGCCGTGAGTTCGCTGGAGACTGCGGAGGGCTCGTCTGCCGCCGGACAAGTCGTGGCGCGGATCAACGCAAGGATGAGGAGTGCGGATCGCTTGCTTGTGACGGTCTGCATGTTGTTTCTCTCCGATGGCAATCCGAACCTGCTTATACCGACATTGCCGGCAATCAGCGAGGTGCACGCGTCGCTTGCAGAATAGTGGCGGGGCGGGCATAACGCTTGGTGACGACGAGCAGATTCGATCGCAGGGACACGTGGCCGAAGCTGCCACCTTCGGCTGTGATTCAACGCCGATCTGGCAAGCTGGCAGCTTGCCCCACGACGTCGCAGACTTTGATTTCCTGCGGATGTGACAACTTGAAAGGACCTCTCCGATGCGGCACTTGAGTTCGTGGCGATCCCTCCTCACCGGCGTCATCTGCGTCTTCTCGGCGCTCTCCTCCGCGGCCCGCGGCGCAGACCTGCGCGTCTACGCTGACGGCCAGGTCCCCAACGACCACCGGCTCGAGCCGCTCAAGGACCTCAACGGTTATTTCCCATTTGACGTTCCTGCCAGCCTCCCCCTGTGGGAGGCGCGGGCGGAGGAACTGCGGCGGCGCGTGCGGATCGCCACCGGCCTGTGGCCGATGCCGGAGAAGACGCCGCTCAACCCGGTCATCCACGGCAAAGTGGTGCGCGACGGGTTCACCGTGGAAAAAGTCTACTTCGAGAGCGTGCCCGGCCATTTCGTGACCGGGCTGCTGTTCCGGCCAGAGAATGCCGACGGCAAGCGGCCCGGTGTGCTCTGTCCGCACGGCCACGGCGGACGGCTGCAGGACTATGGCGAGCAGCAGATTAGACAGTTGATTGCCGATGGTGCCGAGCGGTTTGAAGGCTCGGGGCGGTTTCCCAAACTGGCGCGGTGCGCGCAACTTGCCCGTATGGGGTGCGTCGTCTTCATCTTCGACATGCTGGGATACGCCGACAGCGTGCAGATTTCGAACGCGCTCGCTCACGGCTTCGCCAAGCAGCGGCCGGAGTTCGAAAGGCGCGAGAACTGGGGGTTCTTCAGCACGCAGGCCGAACTGCGGCTGGTGAGCATCATGGGGCTGCAGACCTGGAACTCGGTCCGCGCGCTCGACTTTCTGGAGCAGTTGCCGGACGTCGATCCCGCACGGCTGGCCGTGACCGGCGGCAGCGGCGGCGGGACGCAGACGATCCTGCTGGGGGCGATCGACCCGCGGCCGATCGTCGCGTTTCCGCAGGGGATGGTGTCGACCGCCATGCAGGGGGGCTGCACCTGCGAGAACTGCAGCCTGCTGCGGATCGGCACCGGCAACGTCGAACTCGCCGCTCTCTTCGCCCCCCGGCCCCAGGGCATGACGACGGCGAACGACTGGACGAAGGAGATGATGACCAGGGGTTATCCCGAACTGCAGCGGCTGTACGAACTGTACGGCGTCCGCGACGACGTCTTCTGTCGGCCGCTGCCGCAGTTTCCGCACAACTACAACTACGTTACGCGCCAGACGATGTATGCGTGGTTCAACCAACACCTCAATCTCGGACTGCTCGAACCGGATCTGGAACAGGATTTCGCGCCGCTGACCCCGGAGGAGTACACAGTGTGGGACGCGGACCATCCCAAGCCGGAAGGGGGCGACGACTATGAACGGGCGCTGGTGAAATCGCTGGCGGGTGCATCCGACAAGCAGATGGCGGCATTGACGCCGCGCGATGCACACGGCCTGCCGGAATTCCGCGACGTGGTCGGAGGCGCATTCCGCACGATCATCGGCCGGGGAGTGCCGGATTCCAATGACATTCAGCGGACGAAAGTCGACAAGGAGCCGCACCAGGGGTTCATCTATTTTGAGGACATTCTGCGACTGCAGACGCGGGGCGAAGAATTGCCGGTCGTTTCGCTGTTCCCGACCGCGGCCGAGTGGAACGGCGACGTCGTGCTCTGGGCGGATGGGGCCGGCAAGCGGGGGATGTTCGGTGCCGACGGCCAGCCACGTCCGGAAGTGCTGCGACTGGTCTACGCCGGCGCAGCCGTGGTGAGTGCGGACCTGATTCAGCAGGGAGAATTCCTGCCGCCGGGCGAAACGCTCACGGAACAGCGCGTCGTGAACAACCCGCGCGAGTTCGCCGGGTACACGTTCTGCTACAACGACACGCTCTTCGCGCAGCGCGTGCATGACCTGCTGACGCTGCTGGCGTGGGTCCGCAACGACGATCACGCCCCGAAACGGGTCTGCCTGATCGGCGTCAATGGGGCCGGGCCGGTGGCGGCGGCCGCGCGGGCGATTGCCGGGAAGCAGATCGACCGGGCCGCGATTGATACGCGCGGGTTCCGGTTTGCAGACCTCACGTCGTATCGCGATCCGGACTTTCTGCCGGGGACCGTGAAGTACGGCGACCTGCCGGCATTGCTGGCGCTCTCGGCCCCGCAGCCGCTGTGGATTGGCGGCGAGGAGCGGGGTGTGCCGGAGATCATCCGGCAGGCGTACACAGCGGCCGGAAGTGCCGAGGCAGTGGAGTCGAATCCGCTACAGGGGGCACTGGAGCCGGCGGTGGAGTGGTTGCTGCGGAAGTAGCGCGGGTCTGTGGGGGGCCGATTCGTACGTGTACGATTCAGGAGCCAATCGGCCGGAGCGACCGGAAAACGGTCACTGATCGACATGCACGTATTGAACGGGGCGGAGGGGGAGTCCGCAGCCCGGCCGATGACTTGGTTCTCGGGGCCACACAGCGCTATCCAGATCCTGGACGTTGCGATGGATAATTGGCAGAATCGATGCAACTGGTGGGAGTGATGGTTGTTACGGAAGTCGTCAACCTATGTGGTACACCGCAAATCTGCGGGTTAAAGGTGATGCGCAGAAACTCTCTATAACCAAGTTCGGCGAGCGTCGGAGCGGCACTGGTGATCACGCACGACCAACTGACGGAGGTGTTCGACCGTGGATTGCGGGACGGCGTCGATGCGCTCGGTCCCGCAGACCGGGAGTTGTATCGCATTCAGGACTTCATCATCGAGTACGAGATGGGCAGTCTGTCGGCGTACTTCTACAACCGCCTGCCCGACCTCGGCGACGTACAGGCGGCGGTGCGCGAAATCGATCCGCACGTCCCGCTGTTCCAGACGGGCACCCTGGCGGCCGCCCGCGAGCGAACCCTGTGGCAGCAGCGGATTGTGGGACGGCTCGCCGCGTTCTGCAGCTTTTCGGCCGTCCTGCTGGCGATGATC
>CAZWGW010000220.1:0-1724 GCA_964633565.1 uncultured Planctomycetaceae bacterium | reverse complement strand
GCGGTCGAGGCAATGCAGCGGCATGCGCTGCCGGAACTTGCCGCTCTGCTGGACGAGGCGGTCAGCCTGTTCGCCGGGTACACCGACCCCAACCCGCCGGCAACGTGGAACGAAGTTTGCCGACAGTACGACCCCGCCGGGCGGCTCAACGAGTTGGACCGGCGCATCGGCGCACTCGACAACTATGGTTTGGAGGCAACGTAGATACCGAACCAGGCGCTGCAGCAGACGGCGGCGGCACATAGCGTTCTGGAGTTCCTGGCCCTTGCAGCCACCGTCGCTGCTGAGTTGTGTCGTTATGTCCGTTAAGCTGGCGACCAGTTTCCGAGGGAGTCGACATGATCCCACAGGCGTTGCCCGAGTTGTTTCTCGAAAAATGCACCGAAGCAGAACGAATCGCCGTCGAATCGTGGTGGCAATCGCTCAACGATGATTCGCGATCAGAGGTCGGCGTGCTGCTCGATCGCCGGAATGATTCTCGCGCGTACATCTACGCCGATGACGAAGCCGGTAACCGTGGCTGGCACGATCTGCCGATTGTCGATGATGACCTGCTATCCGATGATCCGCAGGAATATCAACGCGAATGGCAGCTTGAGCACTTTCAGTATCTGCTCGACCATCCCGAACTGGTCATTTCGCCGGATGCCGTCGTGCGGACGTTTCGTATCTGCGTGGCCCATCCCGCAGCGCGACAGGTCGCGGTGGATCGCGAACTTGCCTGCGACTTCCAATGTCCAGTCGCTGACGATGGGTGCCCCATCCGGGCCTTTGCGTCAACGATCCGGATCGCGAAACTGCTCTGGATGGATCACACAACTCGCCGCACAACGTGGCTGTGTCGGTAATACCCGAGTGAGCGGTGCAGGTGAGCGGGGGGCTTCGGCCCGCTCCAACCCAGGACAATGCACATGAAACAGAACGCCCTGGCACTGCTCGGCGCCGCCGTCGGCGGGCTCGTGGGATATGCCGCCTTTTTCTGGCTCGTGCGGCAGGGGCTGTACGGTCTCATCGTGCCGGGCGGGCTGCTCGGTCTCGGGGCAGGGATCTTCAAATGCCGATCAATGGCCGTTGCCGTGTCCTGCGGAGTCCTGGCGCTGGGACTCGGTCTGGTGACCGAGTGGCGATTTGAGCCGTTCATTGCGGATGACAGCCTGGGTTATTTCCTGTCGCACGTGCATCAACTCAGGCCGATGACGTTGATCATGATTGGAATCGGCGCGTTCATCGGTTTCTGGGTCCCGTTCCGCCGTTGCCAGGATGCACGCCAGGCCAAGCCGGGTGACAAAGCGGATCTCGGGCAGCGGTAAACGGCAGCAGCGCCAAAACGCCGAACTCGTGTCTGAATAACGGTCCCCGTTTCGATGTCACGACATCAGCCCGGGAATCGGCGTCGGCCCCTCCAGAATCCGCAGCAGATCGCGCGGCACATTCGCCCGGACGCGCAGCGCGCCAACGTCAAACAGGGTGTGCATCACCGTCGCCAGCAACTGCGGCGGACCGATCGGCTCCGTGAGGGGTTCGTCGTTCTTTCGGGCCGACTGGCCGATCGCCTGCCCCAGGTTGAGCCCTCCTCCGGCCAACGCCAGCGTGCACAACCGCGGCCAGTGGTCTCGCCCCCCCCGGTCGTTGATCTTCGGAGTGCGGCCGAAGTCGCCCGTGATGATCAGCAGCACCCTGTCGCTGAGCCCGCGCTGCCGGAGGTCCTCGAGAAAGGCCGACAC
>CAZWGW010000219.1:7946-9575 GCA_964633565.1 uncultured Planctomycetaceae bacterium | reverse complement strand
GACGTCGCCGTCGCCATGAACACCGGCACGCAGGCCGCCAAGGAAGCCGGCAACATGGTCGACCTCGATTCGAACCCGACGAAGCTGATCGACGTGGTCACCGTCGGCAAGCAGTTGCTCATGACGCGCGGCGCCCTGACGACGTTCAGCGTCGCGAACGACGTGGCGAAGTACTTTGCGATCATTCCGGCCATTTTCATGATGGCCATGCCGGAACTGGCCGCGCTCAATGTCATGCATCTGGCGACACCGCAGAGTGCGATCCTGTCGGCGGTCATTTTTAACGCCGTCATCATCCCCTGCCTGATCCCGCTGGCGATTCGCGGCGTGAAGTACCAGGCGGTGGGAGCGGATGCGCTGCTGCAGCGCAACCTGCTGATTTACGGAGTCGGCGGCCTGATCATTCCGTTCGTCGGCATCAAGCTGATCGACCTGCTGCTCGTCGCCCTGGGATTGGCATAGAGGAAAGGGAAACTGTTGCCGGCCTCAGCGAGGCCGGAACGTGATTCACGAATTGCCACCTGACCGGGGTCACTGACCCCGGCTGCAGAGAAACAGTGAAAGTCAAAACGTCCGCGGAAGGAAAGGCAGCCATGAGCGACGTCATCAGTTCAATACGCCTGTTTGTGTTGAGCATCATTGTCTGCTCGGTCGGGTACACGCTGTTGATACTCGGGTTTGCCGCCGTTGCGGCGCCCGACGCCCGACGGGGGAGCCTGGTCCGCAGCGTGGACGGCACGATCGTCGGGTCGCGCCTGCTGGCGCAGGGCTTCACTCGCCCCGAGTATTTCTGGCCGCGTCCGTCGGCCTGCGATTACAACGCCAGCGCGACGGCGGGGAGCAACCTGTCCCCCGCCAACCCGAAGATCACCGAGCGGGCGCAGGAGATCATCGAACGGCTCAAGCCCTCTGAGGGAGAGCGCGTTCCGGCCGACCTGGTCCTCGCGTCTGGAGGGGGAATGGACCCGCACATCACGCTGGCGGCAGCGCTGTTTCAGGCGCCGCGCGTGGCCGCGGCCAGGAGCATCCCGGTGGAGCGCGTGCAGGCGCTGATTCGCGAACAGACCGATTCACCGACCGTGAACGCACTCGGCGGTGAGCCGATTGTGAATGTCCTGGAACTCAATCTGGCGCTGGATGCAATGCAAACGGGCGACTCTGATAGACTGAATGGTGTAACGCAGCGCGCAATTTCCGGCTGACTTGCCAGGGAACCCTCGTTTTCGACGTCGATGAGCAACAAACGGCCGAATCCCGATGAACTGCTGGCCCGCGTGCAGGCCGAGTCCGCGCGGGCCCACCGGGGACGGCTGAAGATCTTCTTCGGCTATGCCGCGGGCGTCGGCAAGACGTATGCCATGCTCGACGCGGCGCAGCGCGAACGGAAGCAGGGGGTGGACGTCGTCGCTGGATACGTCGAACCGCACGGCCGCGCGGAGACGGAGGCCCTGCTCACCGGCCTCGAATCGCTGCCGTTCCTGATGGTCCCGTATCGCGGCGTGACGCTGCGCGAGTTCGACCTGGATTCGGCCCTCAAGCGAAGGCCGGCGCTGCTGCTCGTCGACGAATTGGCGCACACCAACGCCGAAGGCTGCCGGCATGCCAAGCGCTGGCAGGACGTGGAGGAGT
>CAZWGW010000219.1:0-7936 GCA_964633565.1 uncultured Planctomycetaceae bacterium | reverse complement strand
TGCTTGAGTCGGGGATCGACGTCTGGACCACGCTGAACGTACAGCACATCGAGAGTCTCAACGACATCCTGGCCCAGATCAGCGGAGTGACGGTCCGCGAGACGATCCCTGACGCCGTCTTCGAGCGGGCCGATGAACTGGAACTGGTCGACATTACGCCGGAGGAACTGCTGGAGCGCCTGCACGCGGGGAAGGTCTACGTCACCGCACAGGCGGAGCGGGCCGTGCGGAAGTTCTTTCAGAAGAGCAACCTGCTGGCGCTCCGCGAGCTGTCGTTGCGCCAGGCGGCCAACCGGCTGCAACTGGACGTCGATTCGGCGCGGCGCGCGGCTGCCGCCACGCGCCCCTGGGCGACGACCGAGCGCCTGCTGGTGTGCGTCGGACCCAGCCCGACGACACCGCGCGTGATCCGGACGGCCCGGCGGATGGCGACGGCGATGGGAGGGGAGTGGCTTGCCGTCGCCGTCGAGACACCCGGCGCGCGGCCGGCACCAGAAGCCGTCCGCGAGCAGGTCGCGCGACATCGTCGGCTGTCGGAGCGGCTTGGAGCGGAGACGGTCACGTTCAGCGGCGAGAAGGTGGCCGACACGATCCTCGATTACGCCCGCCGCCACAACGTGACCAAGATCGTGATCGGCAAGACCGGAGTGCGGCGCTGGAAGCGGCTGCTGTTCGGTTCGGTCGTAGACCAGTTGCTGGAGCGGAGCGGCGACATCGATGTGTACGTCATCCGCGGTGAGACCGAGCCGACCGAGTCGGCCCCGCGCCACGTGCCCCGCGCCGCGCAGCGCGATCTGGCGCCTTACGCGTGGACAGCCGCAGTGGTTGTCCTGTGTACGCTGATCGGCTGGGGACTGTCGGCACTGCAACTTGCTGAAGCGAACGTCGTGATGGTCTTCCTTGCCGGCGTCGCGTTCGTCGCGTCGCGGTACGGGCGCGGGCCGGCTGCGGCCGCGGCCCTGGCCAGCGTCCTCGCCTTTGACTTTTTCTTTGTCGCGCCGAATCTGACGTTCGCGGTCTCCGACGCGCAGTACATCATCACCTTCGCCGTAATGCTCGTGATCGGCCTGGCGATCGGCACGCTGACGGTGCGGCTCCGCGAGCAGGCAGCGACGGCCCGCGACCATGAACGCCGGACCGCGGCGCTGTACCGCCTGACGCGGCAACTGGCCGCGATCTCGGGGTCGGAGTTCCTGATTGCCGCCGCCGGACGACAGGTGAGCGAGATTTTCAGCGGCGAGGCGGCCATTTACCTCAGGAGGGACCATGGGCCCCCTGCGCTGCGCTTCGGCGAGCGGACGAGCATTGCGGCCCATCCGGTCAACGCCGTCGTTGCGCAGTGGGTGGCCGACCATGAGCAACTGGCCGGCGCCGGCACCGACACGCTCCCCAACGCCACCGCCGTCTTCGCCCCGCTGATCGGCTCGCAACGGACGGTCGGCGCAATCGGCGTCAAGGTCGACGACATCACACGGCTGCATGAGCCGCAGGAGCGGCAACTGCTGGAGGCGTGCGCGGGCCAGATCGCGCTGGCCATCGAACGGGACCAGTTGGCGCTGGAGGCGCAGCAGGCCTCCATCGAGGTCGAGGCCGAACGGCTGCGCAGCGCCCTGCTCAGCAGCGTCTCGCACGACCTGCGGACGCCGCTGGCCGCGATTGCCGGCGCCAGCGAAAGCCTGCTCGAAACGGGGGACAACCTCGCGCCCGACGCCCGACGCGAACTGCTGGAATCGATCGAGGACGAGTCGCACCGCCTCGCGCGGCTGGTCGAGAACATCCTGCACATGACGCGGCTCACCAGCGGGGCCGTCTCCGTGGAAAAGGAATGGCATCCGGTGGACGAAGTCGTCGGCTCGGCCCTGCAACGCCTGCAGCGGCAGCTCGGCGCGCGGACCGTCGTCACCGACCTGCCCGACGACCTGCCGCTCGGTCACTTCGACGCCGTGCTGGTGGAACAGGTCCTCATCAACCTGCTGGAGAACGCCGTCAAGTATTCGCTGCCCGACGCGCCGATTGAGGTCCGCGTCCGGCCGGAGAAGCGCGGGCTGCAGTTTGAAGTGGCCGACCGCGGCCGCGGTCTGTCCCCCGGCGAGGAGGAGCGGATCTTCGAGAAGTTTTATCGCGCGCATGAGGCGGGGGATGACACGCGGGGGACGGGGTTGGGGCTGGCCATCTGCAAGGCGGTCATTACGGCGCACGCCGGACGGATCACGGCGGAGAACCGGCCGGGGGGCGGGGCCGTATTCCGCTTCATCCTCCCTGCGGATGCGCCCCCGCCGCGGGTACCCGACGAGAGCGACGCGGTCGGAGCCGTGCATGACTGACAACCCGATCGCCGTCGCCGTCATCGAGGACGAAGCGCCGATCCGCAAGTTCCTGCGGGCCGCCCTCACGGGAGAAGGTTATCGGGTGCTGGAAGCCGAAACCGCGCGCGAAGGGCTCCGAATCATCGCCCAGGAACACCCCCAGGCAGTCGTTCTCGACCTGGGTCTCCCCGACCGTGACGGACTCGAAATCGTCCAAGAGGTCCGTACGTGGTCGACCGTGCCGATTGTGATCCTCTCGGCCCGCGGTCAGGAACCGGACAAGATCCGCGCACTCGACGCCGGCGCGGACGACTACCTGACGAAGCCGTTCGGTGTGGGCGAACTGCTGGCCCGGCTGCGCGCCGCACTCCGCCGCGCCGCCCGCATCGCGAGCGCGACGGGTCGGGAGCAGACCACTTTCACCTTCGGCCACGTGCGGGTGGACCTCGCCGCGCGGCGGGTCTTCGCCGACGACGGCGAGGTGAAACTCACGAAACTGGAGTTCGACCTCCTGCAGACGCTGGTCCAGCATGCCGGCAAGGTCCTCACACACAGTTTCCTGCTGAAAGCCGTCTGGGGGCCGCATGCCGCCCAGGAACGCCATTACGTGCGGGTCTTCATGGCCAACCTGCGCAAAAAGCTGGAGCGCAACCCGGCACGTCCCGAGTTTCTGTTGACCGAACAGGGGGTGGGGTATCGGCTCGTGGCGGATTGAGTGGGCACCGTGAAACCTGCGAAACGGAAGTTTCGCGTGAAGTGCGTGCCCAAACGGAAGTTTGGGCACGAGGGTTACAACGCAACAGCGACCCGGACGTTTTTGAGCGTCCTGGTCGCTGACCAACGCAGCTACTTCGCCACCCGCTCCAGTTCAAACACCACCGTGAAGTGGTCCCGGTGCTCCACCAGAAACGCCTGCAACTCCTCCGTCGGCGCCGTGACCAGATGCTGGTTGTCGAACGTGGTGTTCGCAATCGCATCGGGGTTGGCCGTGAGGTACTCATTCAGCCAGCCCATGTCGAACCCCGCCAGCTTCAGGTTGGGCGTCGTCGCCTGCACCATGTAGGTCGTGTGAATCGGCAACAGGTGGAATTTGTAGAATTCGTTCGCCTGTACGTCTTCTTTCACCGGATACAGGTCGAGGAACTTCGCGCCGCCAAACTCCGCGAGGTGCCCGACGAACCGGCCGGAACGGCCGTGGTCATCGGTGTAGATGAGCTGATACTCCTTCCCGCCGCTCTTGGTGAAGTCCCACGTTGCGACCGACTTCTGCTGCTGGAAGAAGCCGACGACCTGCGGATCAAACGTCAGGTCTTTGTCGGTATACGATGGCTGCATCGACGGCACACAACCGACCGCCGCCGCGGCAACCGCGACAATCGAAATCGTCAAGATGCGTCTCATGACAGTGTCTCCTGTGGTGCGGGCCTCCTGCGGAAAAACGACGCTTTGAAGTCGTTTTCGTTTAACCCGTAGCCGCAGGCGAGGAGAGTGAGCAACCCCTCGCCTGCGGCTACGGGTTAAACGACCAAAACCCCCTCCCCCAACCGCGCCTGCCTGCCACAGAGGGGTGGCGAGCAACGATCGGGAAAGGGGACACAGCCCGACTACTTGCTGCCGTTCCCTTTGACCTTCACTTTGTGCGTCTTGGCCTCTTCGGTCTTGGGGAGCGTGATGGTCAGGACGCCGTCCTTGTAGGCGGCCTCGACCTTCTCCTCCATCACGGCGCTCGGCAGCGTCACGCTGCGGGCGAACGAGCCGGTCTTGCGTTCAATCCGATGCCAGGTCTTTCCTTTCTCTTCCTTTTCCTCCTTTCGTTCACCGGAGACATTCAGCGTGTTGCCGGTGACTTCGATGTCGATGTCCTTCGCCTCCATGCCGGGAATGTCCATACGGACCTGGACTGATTCGGCGGTCTCCGAAACGTCCAGCGAGGGGACATTCGGTAGCGCCGGCCAGTCTCCGTTAAAGTCTTCGGAGAATCGGCCGAGCAGGTCGTCGAATTCCTGCTGCAGCGCCCGGAACGGGTCCCGGCGTCGCAAGGCAGAAAGTCCCCGCGAAATTCGGGTTGGCAATGTGGTGGTCATGGTCGTACTCCTTCACTTTCCCAATACGTCGATCGGCTCGGTCCGCCACGCGACGGACGCCGATCGGGTGACCCTGGTTGAAACCGCTTGACGTTGAGGCGTCCATTACCGGGTTGCTGCAAATCAGGTGCCATTCCCCCTTCGGAATTCATGTTCGCGGCCACGTCCGTCGATGCACGCCGCACGGCACCGTCACGGAAACAACTCGCGAATGGGCTCCGGCAGCACCTTGCGCACCTTGTCAATTTCCCCTTCCGTGACGTGCTTCGACAGGACTTTCATCACGGCGGATGCAATCGCCTGCGAATCGGCCTGCACGTCGAACAGAAAGCTGTCGGTCACGTGCACGAGGAACGCGTCCAGCGTCCGCTCCTTGACCGGAGTCTTCGCCGGTTGCCAGCCATCGAAAAAGATCCCGCGCACCAGCAGCGGCAGTTGTGCCGACAGATGCGCCACATCGTTCACCGGCATCCGGTCGCGCAACGCATGCAGCACTGCCCGCAGCGCGTGGTGCGCTTTCGCCCGGTTGGACCAGCCCATTTCCTTCTGGATGTCATCCAGCCAGATGTTGGTCGCCTGGAGAGTCCGGTCGAATACGTCCAGCCCGGTTGCGCTCATGGGTCACCTCACTGATCTTCGGTCGACGGGACCGGTGCGGAACGCAGAGTTCCGACCACGGGTGCCTGCCTCTTTGACCAGCATCTTGCGTGCCCGTCAACCGATTGCGAAGAGCGTTTGATCTGAGGGTAATTCAGTGCGAGCGGCGCGCGGAACGGAACGCGCCGCGTGCGATATCGCACATGACACGACTGTTTTCGCGGGGCGGGTATACGCTTTGCGTTTCACTCCGGACAGCCCTTCAGGCGGCCCCGCCGTTACGTGCCGCCTGACACCAGTCCAAAAGGAGCCGGCCATGCGCACCTCACTTTTCCTCATCAAGGCGGACGTCGGCAGCATCGGCGGCCACGTGGCGCCCAGCGAGCGCCTGGTCAAGACGGTCCGCGAATATGTTTCCGAAGCCCGTGACGAAAAGCTGATGAGCGACTTCTACGTGCTGATGACCGGCGACGACGTCGGCATCCTGATGGTCTACGAGCACGGCGCGAGCCGCTCAGACGCGATCGACTTGCAGCACATCGTCGATCGAAAATGGCCCCAACTCGAGTTCCCGTTCGACCGGTCTTGTGCTGATCAGCATCAGCCGACCCTGCCGGCTGCGCCGTGCGTCAGGGTATCCTGAGTGCAGCGTTCCGTCCCGCAGGGCCACCATGACCGCGTAGCTTTCTTCAATGCCGGGAAGATCGTCAACGCAGAGCACCGGGTGCCGGCTCCATGCCCAAAGCCAGAGCGTCTTCTCCGGGTCGACGTGGCCGGCAATGTCGTGCCATTCCTGCTCGGCCAGCAGCAGATCGGCCCGCGCCGCCTGCCGGCACCAGGGCTTGAGCGTCGATTCAATCCACTCGCGGCGCAATGCAACGAGATCGGCAAATGTGGCCATGGGCGGCGGAGGTGTCTGGTGGCTTGGTTGTTTCGTCGCTCACTGCTGGCTTCCACACACCAGACTACAAACGACGAGGCAACCAAACCACCACACTACCCTTCGGCCAACGTCCACTTCTCCAGCCGCTGATGCGCGACGACGTACACGTTCTCCCACGCCTCATCCGCCACAAACCCGTGGATGTGGCCTTCGTTAGCCTCCTGTTTGAGCATCTCGCCGGTGGTCATGTCGTAGAATGTGAGGAACCCCTTGTCGTGGCCGCCGGCCGTGAGGATCCAGCCGGCGTCCGGCCCCCAGGCGATCTGATCGACGAGCCCTTTCTGTTTGTCGTCTTCGAGTTCGAACAGCCGCGTGCCGGCCTGCCAGTCGAAGACCTCCACGCGCGCCTTGCCGTCGAGGTGGTCGATGTTGCCGATCTTGCCGATTCCCCCAACGGCGAGCTTCGTGCCGTCGGGCGAGAATGCCACGCTCCGCACTCCGCCAATTGAGTGCCGCCGCTGCACCGGGTCCCAGGTGTACATGACGGGCGCCTCGAGTTGCGCGGTCTTTTCGTACGAGACCAGGTCCCAGATCGCGACGTGGCCGGTCTTGTCAGCCGTGGCGAGCCACTTTCCGTCCGGCGAGGCCGCGACGGCGTAGAGCATCGACGGAAAGTTGTGCGGCGTCATCGCCGCGTGATCGGTGAACGCCTTCACGAGTTCGCCGCTGGCCGCGTCCCAGACTTTGATCTGCATGTCGTCAGCCACGCTCACGACGCGCGTTCCGTCGGGCGTGGCGATGACGCGGCGAATCCATCGGGCGTGCGCGGCGACGTCGCGGACCTGCTTTCGGTCGGCGACGCTCCACCAGACGAGCCGGCCGTCGTAGCCGCCTGAGACGAGCGTGTCGCCGGTCAGCGCCAGGCCGGTGACGTAACTGTGATGCCCGACTCCCTCAAAGGAGGTGCGCTCGGGTTTCTCAGCCGCGGCATCGAGTTCGTAGACCTTGAAGTCGGAACTGCCGATCAGCAGCCGCCCGGTCTGCGGGACGCGCGCGACGCAGAACAGGATGTCGTCGGCCTTCCACTCGGCGAGGCGTTTGAGGTGCTTGGGGTCGGGCATGGGCGTCATGAGGCAATTGTGCGGGGGTGCGCAGGGTTACCCCGGCATCGTCCGCTCCGCGCCACGAAGGGTGATCAAACAGGTCGCGCAAACCGCTTCAAATCCCGCAATCGGACACTCGTCATGAAACGGTTCATTATGGCCGCTCGGACCGCCAGCGGCAACGCGAGTCCCACCGCACCTTACTCTTGAGCCTGCTGCATCAGCTTCAAGTCATCTTCGGCGTACCGCACGTTGACGTTGGCCGGCTCATCGGCGGCGACCGTCACGTCCTGCTCGTACTTCAACCCCCCATCCGGTTGTCGCACGACCAGCGTGTACGTCCCCACCGGCACATCCCGGATTTCGAACTTGCCCTGTTCGTCCGTCACCGAGAAGTAGGGATGGTCGAACACGTAGATCCATGCCGCCATCCAGCGATGCAGGTCGCAGCCGATGCGGATCGGCCGCTGCTTCGGGTCGGCGTGCAGGGTGTGCCGGTAGCTCGTGCCGGCGCCGGTGAAGACGTTGAACTCGTTGCGTGGATCGAGCGTGGCGGAGCGCACGTTGTGGTTGCCGCCATCGCTGTTCCTGAATCTGATCGCCTGGCCGTCACGGAGGGCGACGACGTGCGGCGTGAACGTCTCGTCCTGCTGATCGATCAGCACCGGCTCCGGCGGCTTCGCTTCATCCACTCGTGATGGGGCCGGGAACTTGCCGACAAGGTAGACGACGGCGTCCTGCAGCCCGCGGGACTTGCGGTGGACGGTGAGCAGAGGGGGCTGACGGCCGGCGTTGTCGGGGATCGGCTGCAGGGGCACTTCGCCGTGGTACGTGACAGCGCCCGTTACGCGCCCAGATTGTCCAGCCGATTTGTCCTCGGCCTGGACCTGAATCGCCAAAGTGAACACGCACACGCTGGCAAGCAGCGACGAGACGGTTGTCAACCGGATTCGCAACATAGCA
>CAZWGW010000218.1:0-9591 GCA_964633565.1 uncultured Planctomycetaceae bacterium | reverse complement strand
GGGGCGTGCGTCTCGATTGTCGGTATCGTGTTTCGGCAAAGGAGGATTTTCACGCGCCCCTCACCCCCGGCCCCTCTCCCCCACAACAGCACCGTTATGAAAACAGCGCCGATTGCGGGGGAGAGGGGAGGAGAATTCCACCGACTATCCTGACGCCCCCCCCGATGAGGCATGGACCACGCAGCGTTTGACACCTGTCGTTGACCGACCGTATCCTCACTCCATTCGGACCAAGGACCGGCCGTGCATCGACGCGGGAAATCCAGGAAGGAAGGACTCTCAGGACTGATGCCGCTTCACAACGGCTGTCCTCAACGACTCCCGCTGGAGCCGCTTGAAGCCTACATGCTCGCCGATGACGGTCCGCGCTATCCGCGGACGTTTGTGATCGGACTCGAATTCACCGGAGTTATTGACCAGACGGCTTTCGAAAAGGCAGTGGCGCTGGCTCTGGCCGACGAACCGTTGCTGCAGGCGGTCGTCGCGCGGCGCGGACTGTTCGGCAGGGAATGGCGCACGGCTGACGTTGCTGCGGCACGCCTCACATGGACCGAGGGGCTGCCGAGCGTCGACCCTCTGGACGCCCGGCGGATCGACCCGGCACACGACGTCGGACTGCGCGTCTTCGGGGCGAGGTTTCCCGACACGACGCGGATGTATCACGTCTTTCATCATGCCCGCTGCGACGGCACCGGGGCGCTTGCGCTGCTGGGGCGACTGTATGCCGCTTACAGCCGGATCGTCCGGCCGGGCGAACTGGCGGACCCCGCGCCGGTGCGGCTCGACGACATTCGCCGGCGGACACTGATGGGGGACCTCCCCCGGCGGATCGGTTCCCGCGCGAACGTGCTCCGTTCGTCACTGATCCGCGCGTGGGACGTGCTCTCGATGCGCACGGCGCGGCTCATCGCCACCAATGGTCGCGAGTCCGGGCCGCGGGTGCATGATCCAATCCCCTTCCCCGGCAGTCTGGCGTACGTGGTTGACGACCGGCAGACGCGCGCGCTCAAACGGGCCGCGCGCCGCGCCTGCGTCACGCTCAATGACCTGCTGGTCGCCGCCATGTTCCAGACCGTGCGCGACTGGAACATGCGGTTCGACCCGGCCGCGGCCGATGCGTGGTATCAGATGATGGTGCCGGTCGACCTCCGCAGCCCGGAACACGACGAGTTGCCGGCCGCCAGCCTCGTCAGTTCGGTCTTCGTCAAGCAGCACGCCGCAGTTTGCGCCGACCGCGACCGGCTGGTCCGCGCCGTGTCGGAGCGGATGAACTATGCCGTCACGTCGCGATCGGGGTTGATCCTGGCGAACTACGTGCGTCTGCTGACGCGGATGCCTGGACTGTTGCCGCTCATGCTGCGGGCGTGGAAGACACAGGCGACGGCGCTGGTCAGCTACGTGGGGGACGCAGGCCGCGGCCTGCAGGCGATGTTTCCGAAGCAGCGGGGCCGGTGCCTGATCGGGAACCTGCGTCTCGATCGGATCAATGCGGTCGGTCCAGTGCGCCCGGGGACTGCCGCGAATCTCAGTGCCGGCACGTACGCCGGGGAACTGGGGCTGTACCTGACGATCGACCCGCATTTGTTCACGGCGACTGAGGCCCGTGCGATGCTGGAGATGCTGGTCGAGCGGCTGCTCGCGTTTGCCGCGGACGACGCGCCGGGATGAGAAATGCGGATGAAACGCACGCCCCATCCGCTCTGCGGCAGTACCGGCGGCAACTGGGTGCGCACCTTGTCGCGGTACGGCAGCCGCCGCACGCGCTGGGGCCGGGTCGCCGGCATTGCGGCGCTCGTCGCTGCGGGCGCACCATTCCGCTGGTACGAGCGACTGCGCTGGAGCCGTGCGCTCGCCAGAGTCCACGTGCGGGAGCCGGTGTTCATCTGCGGGCACTGGCAGAGCGGACACACACTTGTGCAGTTGCTGCTCGCCTGCGACCCGCGCTTTGCCACGCTGCGCCTGCGCCACGCCGTGCAGCCGGCGGCGTGCCTCACAATGCAGCGCGTGTTGCGGTGGTTCCTGCGCGATCGATTGCCGCAAACGCGCTTCGTCGACCAGATGCCGTATGGTCTCGATGCTCCGCAGGGGGACGATCTGGCGCTGGGCCTGCTGACCGGATTCTCCTTCTACAACGCCTGGTACTTCCCGCAGCACGCGGATGCGGTGTTTCGCGAGAGCGTGCTCATGGAGGGGGTCAGTCCCCGTCAACTCGCAGACTGGCAGCGGCAGTACGATCGGCTGCTGCGAAAGCTGCTGCTGGAAAGCGGCCGCGAGCGGGTCGTCGTGCGCAATGCGGGCAATACGGCGCGGCTGCCGCATCTGCTGGCGGCGTTTCCCGACGCGCGATTCGTCTACTGCCACCGCAACCCGTACGAGGTCTTCTCCGCATCGCTGCAGCGCTGGGAGCGTATGACCACAGCGTTTGCGCTGGAACGCGGCAAGGTTGCGCGGGACGAACTGGAAGAACTGACCTTGGCGTGGTATGAACAATTGCTCCGGCGGTATCTGGCGGATCGATCGTGCGCACCGGCCGGCTGTCTGGTGGAGGTCGCGTATTCCGACCTGCAGCAGCGACCTCTCGCGGCTGCCGAACAGATTTATTCCGCGCTGGACCTGGGAGGGTTCGGGGAAGCGCGACCCCACATGGAACAGATGCTCCGCGAGAATTCATGGGAGCTGGCGGGAGACCGGCCGCTGTCGCCGGAGCAGCGCGCGGTTGTGGGACGGCGCTGGGAGTTCGCTTTCCGGGAATGGGGACATCCGCTGTGACGGCCACCGCGACTCCCGCCTCCTCCAAGACCGCCGTCCGCGGACGACCACGGCTCCAGCACCGCTGGGTGCTGCACCTGCTGGCGTCGAGCGATCTCCCGCAGGTGTGGCGAATCATGCGCCGTTTCGGACGGCAAATTGACCGCCAGTTCTTTCTGCGGGCGGCGGCCATACCGGTCGCGTCATTACTGCATGCCCCGTTCGCCACGGCCGAAGCGCTGCTGACCCGTCGGCGCGTCCGACGGCAGCACCTGGCGGAACCGCTGGTGATGATCATCGGCCACTGGCGGAGTGGAACGACCAACGTCCACAACTATTTTCTGCAGGACCCGCGCTTCGGGTGCGTCTCGCTGCTGCACTGCATGGCGCCGCACGAGTTCCTCACGCTGCGCTGGCCGGCACGGCGCATCGCGCGTCATTTTGTGGGCAAACAGCGCCCCATGGACGCGGTGCGTACGGGGCTGGATGAGCCGATGTCAGAGGACTTCGCACTGGTCGGCGTGACCGATCAGACGCATTACCTCGGATACTTTTTCCCGCGACTGCTCGAACGGACATTTCGCGAGACCGTGCTGTTCGAGGGAGTGTCACCGGACATGGTCGAGCGCTGGGCCCGGGACTACGACTGGCTGCTGAAAAAAGTCACCGCGGCGTGCCAGGGACGTCCGCTCGTCCTCAAGAACCCCGCGAACACCGGCCGGATCCGGCAACTCGTGCAGCGCTATCCGCGGATGCGGTTTGTGTTCGTCCATCGCAACCCCTGGATCGTTCAGGCGTCGACATGCCGTCTGATGGAGCGTTTCACCGCCCGCTGGTCGCTGCAGCATTACGACCGGGAGGAACTCGAACGGGCGGTCCTCAAGCGGCATGCCCTGCTGCTGGAACGCTATTTCGCGGACCGGTCATTGATCCCG
Organism: uncultured Planctomycetaceae bacterium; assembly: GCA_964633565.1. Lineage (GTDB taxonomy): Bacteria > Planctomycetota > Planctomycetia > Planctomycetales > Planctomycetaceae > CAZWGW01. The sequence continues at coordinate 5,908 of CAZWGW010000218.1, read as the reverse complement.
GAAGGCCAGCTTGTGGAGATCTCGCACGAGGAGATGGTCGCCCGGCCGGTCGAAACGATGCAGGAGATTTATCGCCGGCTGGATCTCGGAGACTTCGAACAGGTCCGGTCCGGCATGGAGCGCTACGCCCGGAGCGTCGCGGACTATCGCACGAACGAATATGAGTTCGACCCCGGCGCCATTGAAGCCGTTCGCGAAGCCCTCGGCTTCACCATCGATGCCTGGGGGCACGAAGCGCCGACGAATCAGGTTGGAGGAACCGACCCGGCAACAGTATGATCCGGGCGAAATCCACAGTCTGGAAAGGATGGACAAGCGGTGCCCATTCGCGGACGAGAGCTGCGCGACCGGCTGGAGGTCTGGCAGCGGAACGACGCCAACCAGCCGTTGCTGCATGGGGCACTGACCCTGTCGCAGGTGGCGCTCATGGTGCTCGCCGTGTGGACTTGGCGCGCGGAGCAATACGGACTGCTGGTCCTCGTCTGGATCGCGGCGATCGTCGTCATCCACAACAAGCTCATCGCATTTCACGAAACGGCCCACGGCCTGCTGCACCCGGTGCGGGCGATCAACGAATTGATCGGCCAGATCCTGGGAATCGCCACGCTGATCCCGCTCACCGCCTATCGCATCGCGCACGCGCAGCACCATGCCTACCTCGGCACCGAGCGGGACGTCGAGTTCTGGCCGTTCGTGGACCCGTCGGTCCCGCGCTGGCGGCGGGTGCTGGCGCTGATCGCCGAGTTGTCGGCGGGGTATTTTTTCGAGCCGATTGTCATGTGCCGCGGCGTCTGCGTGGCGCAGGTCCCGGCGGCGCAGCGCCGTCGCGCAGCGATCGAATATGGCATCTGCGCCGTGCACTGGGGTGCCGTCATCGCCGTCCTGACGTGGCAGGGCTGGTGGCCGGAATTCCTGGTGGCGTATTTCATCCCGGGTTACTGTGCGGGGTTCCTCAATTCGTGGCGGCGGATGATCGAGCACCTCGGCATGCTGGGGGACACGGTCGAGACGAAGTCCCGCACGATCGTCCCCTCCGGACCGGCTGCCGCGATCGTGTCGGCCGTGGTGCTGCACGTCGACCAGCATGGCACGCACCATCGGTTCGGCCACGTCCCGTATTATCGGCTGCCGGACGTGACACGCGCGGTCCAGGAGCAGGACCCGAACGCCTTGCGGGTCTTCCCCTCGTACTGGAGTGCACTCAAGGACATGCTGCCGCACTTTACCAATCCGCGCGTCGGCGCGCAGTGGCTCACGGCGCAGGACGCGGCTGCGCCGGCGCGCGCGACCGCAGCGTCCGCCGGCGAGGCCGGTTGACTTGTACGCAATTGAGTCCGACGCTGGAGTTGTATGCCCAGTCTACGTGCCCGATTCGTCCGCTCGTGGGTCCGCTTCGCCGTCAAGCGCACTCTCGCCAGGGACCCGCCGGTCGACCGGTTGCGGCGGAAACTCGACCAACTGTCGTATTTCCGCATCGTGCCGCGGGCGGTCACGCGCGAGGCCGTGGCGATCGAGCATGTGGCGGCGGAGTGGATCGTCCCCCCCAATCCCCAGGGGACGCTGCTGTATCTGCACGGAGGCGGCTATCACTTCGGCTCGATCAGGATGTACCGCGAACTGGCGGCGCGGCTGGCCCTGGCCTGTTCGGCGCGCGTGCTGGTCCCGGAATACCGCCTCGCACCGGAGCACCCGTATCCGGCCGCGGTCGACGACGCCCGGCTCGTTTACCGCTGGTTGCTCGATCAGGGGCACGCACCCGAGCGGCTCGCCGTGGCAGGCGACTCGGCCGGCGGAGGACTGACACTGGCTGCGACACTGGCTTTGCGCGATGCCGGCGATCCGCTGCCGGCGGCGCTGGTCTGTCTTTCCCCGTGGACGGACCTGACCTGCTCCGGCGAGACGATGAGTACCTGTGCCGAACTGGATGCGATGCTCCCGGCGGACATTGTGCGGCAGTACGCCGCGAGCTACGCCGCCGGGCACGATGTGCGTGTGCCCCATATTTCACCGCTGTTTGGCGAACTGCGCGGACTGCCGCCGCTGTTGATCCACGTGGGGACGCATGAAGTTCTGCTCAGCGACTCACACCGGCTGGCGGAGGCGGCCCGCGCAGCCGAGGTGCCGGTGAAGCTCGACGTCTGGCCGGAAATGTGGCACGTCTGGCATCTATTCGCGGCGGTGGTGCCGGAGTCGCGCGGGGCGATTGCGGAGGTCGCCGAATTTGTGCGCGGGGCGTGGCAGGGGGCGCGCGTTCCGGCGGCAGTGAATGCCAACCGCTGCCGGGCGTAACCGCAGAGCACCGATGACGGCTCACGTGCCTTCCGGGATCGACGCACGGATTCCCTCCAGCAATGCCCACGTGCCGTGCTGGTCGCACCAGTGGCGGATGTAGGCCCAGTTCAGCTTCGCTCCCTGCACCGAAATGACGCCGCGAATGTCATCCAGGTCCTTTCCACGGTACCAGCGCAGCTTGGTCACGATCACGTCTTCCGCGGTTGGGAGAAACACTTCACGGCCGGCGATTGCAACCATTTGCCGTCGCTGGAACCGCTTTTGATCGTGGGCGTCTTGACTCAGACGGAACAACTCGATTGTGAATGCCGTACCCTGAACGGTCACGACGTTCTTGAACGTGGATGTCACGCCTTCGAATTGCATCTGCCGATCGAGCTTGAACCCCGCTGGCAAATGCGATTCGAGATGGGAAATCGAGCGCTCGGCCAGGAGGATCACAAAATCCGCATCCTTTGAAGACCGCGGGACCCCGTAGTAGCTGCTGGAAAATGAACCGGCCAGAAGGTACGGGATTCCCGACGCGTTGAGCGCGTCGATCATTGCCGCGGTGATTTCGGGGCCTGTCACGTCCGCGCTCCAGGGCTGAACGGCGAACGTTGCAACCGCTCCGCCAGCGCCAGCCGCTCGCGCAGGATTCTCTGGACCTCCTCCTCGTCCGCATCCGGGAACTGATGCCGGATGCCGGCCTTCGTGATCTCGCACGCGTAGTCGAACAACTCGGCGCCGGCAAACAGCTTCTCTTCGGGCGACATCCGCCGCGCCGCATCAACCTTGTCACGATAGACGGCGTCGATCAGTTCCTGCGTCGGTTCCACGACGGAGTCTCCCTCAACGAAATGAGCACTCCTCTATTTTACGCGGGCCCCGCGGCACGTCGAGGCGGAACCGCACAGACCGGCAACGACGCGACAATCCTCGCGACTGAGGCGCTACACGAGCCGCGGTTTGGCGTGTCGTGGCAGGTGCTGCCAGTAGAGACGATCCGTCGTGAGGATGCCGTTTCGCAGCGCGCAGCTCAAGCAGACCTTCTCGTCCCCGTGCTGCAGGTACAACTCTCCCGCAACCAGCAGGTGAAAATGGTCCTCGCCGGGATGCTTGTAGTAGCAGTGCTGCTTGTCCCAGCCCTGCTTGACGTGCGCGTGCCAGCCCTCGGGGAACGGCGCATACAGGCGGGCGTCAGTTTCCGGCGGCGATGAGCGTTCGAGCGAAGCCATTCTCAGATCCCGCGGGGACCGTTCGTCGACCGCGCCCTGAGCCGCGCCGCCTCCCGTTCGAGTTCGCGCTGCTGTTCGCGCAGCCGCTGCAACGCGTCGCGGGTGTGCGTGCGGGTGGACGCCAGGTCGCCCACGGCCAGCAGCATCACCCAGAGCGTCAGTGCGAGGACGACAAACCAGTAGATGGTCAGCCCGAGCGGGTGCCCCTTCCACGGGACCAGACCGTCCGGATCGCCGATCGGGAACAGGATGCCGAGCAGCACGATGATGCCGCTGGTCTGCAGCCGACGCCGGTATTGTCGGTGATAGTGCTCGCGCTCCTGCGGGGTGAGCGATGCATCCGCCTGTTTCGCGCGCCAACTGCGGAGGTGCCAGACGACCGCCGCTGCGCCGCCCCCGGCGAGCGCGAGACCGAAGACAAGCGCGGGGATCCACTTTTCCATGGGGACAACGTATCAGGCCGGCTCAAGGATGTGCAATCGCACACCTTTGACGTAGTTTCTGACGCGCTCGCGATAGGCCAGCATGTGCGGCGCTGTCAGATGCGCCTGGAGCGCGGCCACACTGGCCCACTTCTCCACGACGGTCACCACATCGGCTCCGAGCCCCTGCTGTTGGGGGATGCCGGTCTGCGCATCGACGGCCGGGCCGTACTCAATGCACCCCTGCTCGGCCCGCACCGGGGCGACAATCTTGTGGAACTCGACCAGGAAGTCCCCGCGCGTCCCGGGGGCGAGGTCGATGATAGCGATGACGTGGATCATGTGTTGGCTGCTTTCTCACGACTCGATGACGAAATCACGCGCGGCCCGGCGCACGCGAGGTCTTCAGCCGAGGCGCACCACCGCGAGCGTGCATCCTAGGGCGCGACGGTCGTGGAGGGAAATGAACCGGATCGATGCCCAGTCGTGCAGCTTCCCGGGACACTTGTCAGCGGTTGATCGCGGACTGAGAATGAGACGGATCGTGCGCCCGGCACAGGAACGACCCGATGACGCTCTCCATGGCGATCGTCCCCCTGGCGAAAGGGGGCAAGATTTCTCCCTCGGCCATCCAGGCGGATCTCAAGGCGACATTCCCGCGGCTACCTCCGCTCGGTAATGCCAAAAAGACGGACGGCACGCTTTCGTTCAAATTGGGCAAGTCAGATGTCATCATGGGGCTGATGCCCGCGCCGATTCCGTGGAGCGACCTCGAACGGGCCTGCGAGGCAAGTTGGCTCTGGCCTGATGCGGCCAGCGTGCTTAAGCCGCACACCCAGCACCTGATCGTCACGCTGATGGACGACGGGGCAGTTCTCAAACAGTGCCAGAAGCTCTCCTGCGTCGTGGCTTCACTCCTGCACACGTGCCCGGCCGCGCTCGGTGTGATGTGGGGCAAAGCCGGGCACCTGGTGTCCGCGAAGCTGTTCCGCGAATTCGCCGTCGAGATGTTGCCTGGCGGGTATCCGCTTTACATCTGGATCGATTTTCAAGTCGGTCCCGGCCCCGACGGCAAGACCGCCGGATTTACGCGCGGACTGGATGCGCTGGAGCTGATGGAACTCGAAACGTTGAACTCGCCGGAGCCGCCCGGGGAACTGCGGGAGCGCTTTTTCGGGCTGGCGCTGTACCTCATCGAAAACGGCCTTGTCATCAAGGACGGCCACACAGTCGGCGAAGATGAGAACGAGCGGATCAAAGTGAGTTACACCGATTCGGCGTTCGGGAATGAGGGCGAAGTGATGCGGCTGGATTACGAAGCGGTGGCGAAGAAGAAGTCGTGGTGGAGGGGGTAGCGCTAACGAGATCCACGCAGGTGCGGAAGACGATGCTGTCTGGTACGTTGACTCGGTAGTGTACGGCGATTTGAACAGAGAAATCGCGGTAGAGATTGAGGAATGCGACTCCGTGTGTTGCTATCGCTGATCGGAACAGTGGCGGCAGCGGGATGCGGCAGCGCCGGACCAACCGCGGTCCTCCTGACGCCGCGTGAATTCACACAGCGCTATTGCGAGAAATTTGCGCAGTCCGCCCCCGGCATCTCCGTGACGGCGACAGGCGATCTGGAGCTCAAGCTGATTTCACCCGGAAACAAGCGGGAGCACAACGTCTTTCTCGACAACGCATACGGGGAGTATCAACTTGCCCCCGTGGCCCTCGACGACGTGCTTGAGAGATTTGTACTGGCAGGCATCGATACGCTGCAGCAGGCGGAATCGGATGTGATTGATACGCATCGCATCGTGCCGGTGATCAAGGATGAGTCATATCCGGAGGACATGCGGGCATCGCTGGTGGAACGTGGCTATGAGGCTGACAAATTGGATGTTTACTTCGAACGGCTGAACGCGGCCGTGCTCGTGTATTCTGCACTCGACTCTGACAAATACGTTCGTTATCTGCAGCGCGATGAAATTG
>CAZWGW010000217.1:0-9593 GCA_964633565.1 uncultured Planctomycetaceae bacterium | reverse complement strand
GCCGAAAAGCCGCGCGACAGGATCTGGCCGAATGTCACGGGTCACCTCAATTTGAAACCGCAGACTTACGGTGAGAGTTGCTCCAGCGCCGTCCGCAGCTCCGCGACTCGATCGAGGTCAAACCCCTCCGGGTGCTTCTCGATCCAGTCCACTTCGGCCAGCCCCTCGGCCGTGCGGCGCGTGTTGTAGCAGAGCAGCGCCTTGAACAACCGGTCCTGGGCCGAGTCGGGACTGAGCGCGAGCACCGTGTCGACGTAGCGCAGCGCGGCCTCCGGGTCCTGGGCGCTGTTGGCCACGCCGATCAGGTTGCGGAGCATGCGTGTGATGATCTCCCGCGGCGACTGTGGGCGGAGGTACTCCTCGTCCCACTCCAGTCCGCGGCCGGTCGCGTGGGACACGGCTTCGTCGTGCGGCATGACGCGCCCACGGTCGAAGACGTCGATCAGTTGAGGCTTTCCCTCCGCCGGGACGTACTGTGCGACGAAATGCCCGGGCAAGCCGATGCCGACCGCCTTCAGGCCGACCCGCCGCGCGAGTTCGACGTACAGCACCGACAGCGTGATCGGGAGCCCTTCGCGGTCGTCGATCACTTCGTTGAGGTAGCTGTTGGACGCGCTGTAATAATTCGTCCGCGAGCCGTGAAAGCCCTGGTCCTCGAACAGGAACTTGTGAAACGCCGCCAGTCTGTCGGCCTCGCTGACATCGGCGGGGAGCGACTGTTTGAATTCGGCCGCCAGGTCGTCGACGGTGCGGAGGTATACGTCGACTGCCAGTTCGTCGTTGTCGAGGGCGGCGATCAGCAGGGCCGCGTGGAGCAAGTCGATCCCGTCTTCGGGCCTGGAGAGAACGGCCGTCAGTTCGGTTCGGACGCGTTGCTCGTGGATTGCGCGAGAGAGTTGCCGCAGCCGCTCCGCCTGCTGTTCGAGGAGGCGGGCGCGCTCCTCCAGCACGTCACGTCCGCCGTCGCCGATGTCGAGCAGGCCGGCGATGAGGTCGGCCGTCGGGGGGCGCGGCGCGGGGATGTCCTTGACGAGGTCGGTGACTTTAGCCGTCGTCTCGGGGGAGGGGCGACCACTCCCCAGTTCCTTCGCGACAGCGAATTCCTTGAACTCGGCAGTCGTGTGGCGGAACTTGGCGAGGCCGACGCGGCCCTGTGTGTACTCATCGTCATGGATTTCGAACACGAGTTCGTCATTGCAGAAGCATTGCAGCCGGCCCGCGTCGACGCGGACCTTGAGGCGGTTCCAGTCCCCTTCGCGATAGTGGGGCGAGCGCTCGTCGCGGATGACGTGCCAGTCGTAGACCGTCGCTCCGTCGAACCGGCTGAACCGCAGTTTGCCGCTGCTGGGGTAAAAGCCGTAGTGCCTGTCGCCGCCGTCGGAGTGAAAGACCAGCCCCGCCGCGCCATCGGGTTCTTCCATGCGGACGGTGACAGCGACTTCGAACGGCGTTTCGGGGACTTCCGCCGTGGAGAGACACAGCGCGCGGCCGCCGATGGCGCTCCCCGTGCCGGACGCGTGGATATGTCCGGCATGCTGCGTCCAGCGCGCGTCCCCCTGCGTGACCTGCCAGCGCTTCGGGTTGAGCACGCCGATTGTGAGCCATGCCGACATCAGGACGGGATTCGGCTTCTCCAGCAACGGCTTCAGCGCGTTCACGGCGACGGCGTAGCCGAGGTTGTCTGTGACCAGCGACTTGAGCGTGATCAGCCCGTGGACCTTGCCGTCGAGATCGACGAGCGGGCCGCCGCTGTTGCCGCGCTCGATCGGCATCGCCAACTGGATCATGGGGATGTTGTCGACGTCCTTGCGCAGCCCGGAGACGATGCCCGCGACGACGCTGTGTTCCAGCCCCTGCGGATTGCCGAAGGCCACGACGGGCTGCCCCTGGCTCAGTGTGTCGGAGTCCCCCAGTTCCAGCGCGGGGAGCCCGGCGGCGTCGATCTGGACGATGGCGAGGTCGACCGAGCGCTCATAGGCGAAGACTGTCTTGACGTCGTACTTCTTGCCGTCATGCGTGCGGACGGAGATCGGGCGGGCTTCGCCGAGGACGTGCAGGTTGGTGGCGATCAGCCCGTCCTCGCGGAGGATGAAGCCGCTGCCAAGCCCCTGCTCTCCTCCGGTTCGGCCGGCGAAGCTGACGACGACGACCGATTTCTGCACCTGGTCGACAAGCTCCTTGAGATTGGGAAGGAGCGGGGACATCGGTACGGAGTCGGCCTCGACAGCCGGGTCGTCGGCCCTGATACCATCAGCCGGAGCGAATGCCGCTGCCATGAGCACGACGGAAAGGAACAGAGAGCCTGATCGGCTGAGCATCAGTGGGACTCCAATGTCTAACGCGGCGCGCCATCGCCGGCGTCTTCGAAGGAGACGGGGGGTTTCACATAGAATTGACTGAGATCGACGCTGTCCTTGAGGTCCGATTCGACCATCGCCAGTTTGGCTTCCAGCCGCTGGAATCGCATCTCGATCTGCGGCTCGAAGAGAGGTTTCGTCCGCGGGGGCTTCGGGCGCGGGACGCGCGGGTAGCCCAGGTGCCGCTGCAGCGCCGCGAACATGTAGAGCGGATCTTTGCCGCGGTTGGCTTTGGCGATCCGCCCCTCCTGGACGCCGAACAGGACCGGATATGACGGCTGGTAGTCGGGGTTGCTGGTCCGGCGGCGGACTTCATCCACCCGGTGCTGCGAGCGGAGGTAGATGAGATCGGCAAAGTCGACGGAGCCGAGTTGCCGGCGGATCTTGAGGATCCATTCGCGCCACGACGGGTCGTAGAGCGGGTCCTCCGACATCGCCAGCATCCCCTGGTCGTAACCGAGGCGGTTGCGGGCGAGGCATTCGAACTGGTAGACGAACAGCGCCTGCGGCGTGGTCTCGCCGCCGGCGCGGTATTCGGCTTCGTGCTCCAGGATCTTGAGGGCGATCCGCATGTCGAAGCGGGACTCGTCCAGTTCGGCGCGCTGGATGACGAACGCCTGAAAGGGGGCGAAATAGTGGGCCAGCCGGGCCATGCCGTCCGCCATTTTGCCCTTGAGGTTGAGTTCTCCCAGCAGGAACTCGATGGCCATGGGGAGCCGGGTGGTGGTCAGCACCTCCTCGCGGAGGCCGGTGAGGACCTCCTGCGCGGGGGTGTTGTCCTCGATCCGCTCGCGATAGACGCGGAAGAAGTACGCCTGTTCGATATACTCGTCGCGGTCGAGGAGCGGTGTCGGCATGCGGGCTCGGTCGGCACTCGGGTGGCTGCGTCAATTATAGCGGGCGGTGACACGGTTGCTGCGGTTGGAGTTCGTGGTTGGGGCGGAAAAGTTGCGCGAATTGTGGACGGGCGCCCGGCGTCAACAGACTGGAGTTGAGACGGAAATGGGCACGACGACAGCCTGCTCTGCAGTTGAGAGCGTTCAATGAAGGTTCGCCCGGCGGCACCCCAGCCACCCGTCTCCACTGATCCAGGACAGCGAATGCCCGAGCGATTGCGAGTCTGCCTGGTCGCCCTGAACGCGTATCCGGCGATCGATCCGCAGGCGCAGGGGCCGATCGGCGGGATCGAGACGCGGGCCTGGATGTTTGCCCGTGGGCTGGCGGCCCGCGATGACGTGGACGTGAGCTTTGTCGTCCGGCATCACACGACCCCGGGACTGACGGTCGCGGATGGCGTGCGGTTGATCCCGCTCGTCGACCGGCTATACCGCTGGCGCGAGCAGGTGCGGATGTGCGTCGGCAAGCGGACGACGTTTCCGTGGCTGACGCTGCACCAGTGGAGAGCGTCGCTGCTGTGGCAGTTGCCGGTCGTGGCGGTGGAGAGACTTCTGCGCGGCCGGCCCGGCGACCTGTGGCAGCCGGACCACCGGCTCATGGAAGCGCCGGCTGACGTAATCTGCACGTTCGGCGTGCAGTCGCATTCGGCAACGGTGATTGCCTCCGCGCATGCCGCCCACCGGCCGGCCGTACTGGTGCTTGGTTCCGACGGAGACCTGGACGAGCATTACGGCCTGGAGTCGACGTTCGTCAGCCCTTACGGAGATCGGGGCGACGTCTGCTGGCGGATCCTGCAGGAGGCGGACATGATCGTGGCCCAGACGCCGGAGCAGCAACGCGTGCTCAAAGAGCGGTTCGGGCGCGAGTCGACGGTGATTGCGAACCCGATTGACGTCGAGGAATGGGACGTGCGTCGCACGCAGCCGCTGAACAGGGAAGACACCGCCGGTCTCGAGCGGTATGTGCTGTGGATCGGGAGAGCGGACGCCGTACACAAACGGCCGCAATTGTGCGTGGAACTGGCGCGGATGTGCCCGGAAGTCGAGTTTCTGCTGATCATGAATCCGCGCGACCCGGAGCTGGAACAGCGGCTGAGAAAGGAGTGTCCGCCAAACGTGCGGATCGTGTTGTGGGTGCCGTTCCCCCGGATGCCCGCCGTATTTGCGCACGCCACAGCGCTGGTGAACACGTCGCTGCTCGAGGGCTTTGCGAACACGTTTCTGCAGGCGGCGCTGAGCGAAGTGCCGGTTGCGTCGCTGCAGGTCGGCGCGCCGTTTCTGGCGGAACTCGGGTGCGGGTGCATCGCGGACGGGGACCTGGGACGGCTGGCGGATTATCTGCGCAATATCTGGCGCCAAGGCGAGGACCGGACAACATTGGCCCAGGCGCGGGAGTTCGTCATTCAGCGGCATGGACTGGCGCAGAAGACATCCGAACTGGCGGACGTCATCCGCCGGGCGGCCACGTGTCAGGCACAAGGCGATTGACATCGTAACCCGAAGCGTAAGCGAGGGGCTGAGTTGCAACGACGCCCAATTCCCTCGCTTACGCTTCGGGTTATGAGCAATTCCCGACGAATTCCACAAAGCGCAACATCAAAGCGTGCGCTTCGGGCTGGTGTGAGCGCGGTGACAGTGTCGGTTGCTGAGGCGTCAGGCGCGGCGTCGAAAGAGGAACTCATTGCACCCCAGGCCGCCGCCACACGTCCTGAGTTCCACCAGTTCAAAGCCCCGGTCACGGAGAAAAGTAAACACTTCCTCGGGTTTCGCGACCTCAAATGGCCAGCCGCCGATCCAGTCGACGAGATCGGTCCACCAGCGCATGCCGCGGCTGCGCTGGCTGCTGCAGAGGTCGCCGTACATGCGGCGGGCGGGTCCGGCCGGATTCCGCAAGGTCAGCAGCCGCGCGAGCATCGCGGCCGCGGTCGCTGCGACGCGCAGCGTGAGCCGCCAGGCAGACCACGCCCCCCCGACAATCAGCACGTAGGGGGTCCGCAGCCAGCCGGGGAAGCGGTTGTATTGTCGCTTGATCCAGGTCCAGACCCGGCTGACGACCCCCTGGTCGTTGTAGATCGCCAGCCACAGTCGGCCACCGGGGGCGACGCGCTGCGACAGCAGGTCGATCGCTTCCCACATCGCGCCGGTGTGATGCACCACGCCCCAGGAGTAGACGATGTCGAATTCCCCCAGGGACTCCAGGAAGCCCCGATCGAGCAACGAACCAGTGCGGATGTCCCAGGTGGATTCGTGAGCAGCGTACCGCCGTCGCAACTCCCCGGCACACGCCACCGATTGAGGATCGAGATCGAAAGAGAGGACCTGCGCGCCGAGTTGACGGGCCGCGAGGCTGAACAGACCGCTGCCGCAACCGGCGTCCAGGAACCGACGCCCCTGCAATGAGTCCGGTCCCAGCATCTTCGCGAGCGACGTGCGGGCGGCGGCGATCTGCTCGTCGCCGAGTGCACGCAGGAAGCGGGACCAGTTCCGGCCAAACTGAAAATGCGCGGCGAGTTCGCGCGCGGCGGCAGGGTCGGATGTTGTGGGGGCTGACTGGGATGTCACGGAAAGTCCCGATGGGGCTGGTGTTGGAGTCCACGATAACCGAAAAATTGTCGACGTTCCCAGTACAACAGGAGCGCGAATGGCGCGGCAGGTACAATGCAGGCGCATTCAGCGGGCTTACGCCCGCCGCTCGCCGACCGACAAGTCGAGTCATCAGCTCGTCCGGCAAGCGCTGGTTAATGCCGCATGCAGCTTCGAGACGTTGGCCTGTACCGAGTAACCCTCTTCGACCGTCTTTCGAGCGGCCCGGCCGATCCGATCCCGCAAAGCGGCGTCGCCGAGCAGCACTGCCAGCGAGTGGTACCACTCGTCGACGGATGCGGCGAGGAACCCGTTGACCCCTGATTGTACGATCCGGGCATTGACACCGACGGGCGAGGCGACCGCCGGCAATCCCAGTGCCATGTACTGAATCAGCTTGAGGCCGCACTTGTATCGTTCCCAAGGGGCGTCGGCGAGGGGCATGATGCCGATGTGGCAGTCCTGCAGGGCCGCAACTTCAAGCGCCGGAGACCAACGGATGTACCGCAGACAGACGGGGCCGAAATCCATCCCGCGGAGCGGCGCATCGTCGTCGGCGATGATGCGCAGTTCAATCGCGTGCTCTGCCGCCAGACGTCGCAGCGGTTCCTGCACGATCTTCAGGTGGTGCAGGTTGGACGACGTGCCGGTCCAGCCGATGACGAGCGGCGCGCCCGATTTGACGGGAGCCGGACGTGGCACATAGCGCTGCAGGTCCACGCTGGTCGGGACAAGCGCCAAATCGGAATTGAGCGGCCGCGTGTGCTCGGCCAGCGCCTCGTTGCCGGCAATGACGCGGTCGGCCAGCCGGGAAAGCACGGCGTACTTGGACTCGTGCCGCAGGAAGACGGCGTCGTCGACGTCGAGAACAAGGACGGGAGCGACCCGTCGGAAACGGCCTTCGAGTTCGGCCGAGTCGTCGTCGAACAGTTCGCGCTCAATGTAGACGACGTCGAACCGTCGCAGCCGGGCCTCGCACAGATTGAGCCAGCGCCACCAGCGCCGGAAGCGGATGCTCAGCCGCCAGCCGAGCCACGGATAATGCTCGTACTTCGGTGGATGGCTGTGCCGGACGACGCAGCGGTGCCCGGCCTGCTGGAGATGCGGCAGATACGGGAGCACGCGGAACCGCGTGGCGGGCGCATGGCGGCCGGACGTGAGGAACAGGATCTTCATCGCTCGGCATGCCATTCCCGGCGGCAGCGCAACCAGATCCAGGTCCACAGCGGAACATAGAGCACTGCCACGACGACGAGATATCCCCAGGCGGCGCCGGAGGCGCCGTAGTCCCGGCCGCCGAGCCAGACAAACAGGGCAATCAGTCCCGTCAGCAGCAGTCCGGGGATCAGCAGCGGGTCGCGCTTGTGCGCCAGGATGTAGATGCTCTGGCACTTCGGAATGTGCAGCAGCCACACCGCCGCGCAGAACAGGGCGGTGGGTGTCAGCGGGAGCAGCCGTTGCGCGAGCTTGCGCGCAAGGTCAAGCGGCACGAGATTCAGGACGATGACCCCGCCGCACAGCACCAGACTGCCGCACAGCAGCATGATCCACGAAATCGTCAGCAGTCGCCGGAACACGCGATCGAGTTCACTGAAGTCGCGTCGGGCGGCCAGCATGCCAAAGACGGCCATTCGCGTCTGGACCCAGGCGAACGCGGCCCCTTCGATGGCGGTGAGCGCCGTCCAGGTCATCCCCATCCGCCCGGCTTCGGCGGACCCGTGGTAGTGAAACATGATCGGCGTAAACAGATTGAGCGCGAAGTACCCGGCGATCGCCCGAGCACCGATCCGCCACTGCAGCGGCCAGACCTCCTCACGCCAGTCGAGTGTCGCGTCTGCCACGGGCTGGCGCCACAGGGTCTGAAACCTCCGCCGATAGGTCACGCCAACCAGCCATGCGTCCCAGAGCAGCCGCACACAGACGGCGGCGACCGCAGCCCACAGTCCGGCGCCGAGGATCATGCAGGCCCAGACGACGAGACTGCCGGTGATCGCCTGTCCCAGTCGGACGCGATGGACGGCGGCCATCTGGTTGCAGCCTTCGAGAACGGCCGTCAGCGACCAGAGCCAGAGCACACCGCTGGTGAGCGCGACCAGGGCGCACCACGGTGCGAGCCACGAGACGCCGTCATCCGCGCTGCGCGAAAAGAAGAGCATCCCCGCCGGTCCGACTCCCAGCGCGAAGAGTACTGCCACACACCCGTACCAGCGAAAACAGAGCCGTGTCAGGCGCGCCAGCCGCGCGAGAGCGATCGGGTCGCCGCTGACCCGGCCGTCGGCCTCCCGGGCGAGGCGCGACCATTCATGACTGGCGACGTTGACGATCACGGCGTGCAGCCCCAGTTCGATCAGGCCCTGCAGCGCCATCAGGCTGGCGAACGTGTAGAAGTAGCCCTGCAGTTCTTCCGAGAACCAGAGGGCGATGACGATCATCGAGACCGGCCCTGCCGCCAACTGCCAGCCGCGCGCGGCGATGGAATAGAACGTGGCGCGATCGACTTCGAGACGGTTCACCAACCGGCGCGGCCAGGAGCGAGGGGCGGTCGATGAGGGGGACTGCACGATGCCAGAATGTCCGGTTTGACGCGATTTCCGGCAGAGTATAGGCTCGAATCCATGAGCGAGTCCACAAGTTGTGCGGCGGCGGCGACTCCGGCCCCGTGCGCCCTGGAAACTGTGGCTTGCCCGCTGTGTGGTGCAACGCGGTCGACGCTCGTCGTCACCGCGCGTGATCTCCTGCACGGCCTTCCGGGTGAGTTCCAGGTTGTCCGCTGCCGCGATTGCACGCACTGCTATGTCAACCCGCGGCCGACTCCTGGTGCGATCGGCATGTACTATCCGGCGGATTACGGGCCATACCATTCCGCGGAGGCCGGCCCGCCGAACAGTGACGCGCCGGCCGGGTCGAAGCCGCCGTGGTATCTGTCGCGGCCCGTCCGGGCGGTGCCGGGCTTGAGGCGCTTTTACTATTGGCTGACCAGGAGCGATTCAACCTGGGTCCCGCCGCGACCAGCGCAGCGCGCCCGGGCGCTGGAACTCGGCTGCAGCGACGGCCGGTTTCTCGTGGAACTCGGGCGCGCCGGTTGGGACGCGGTGGGCGTGGAGCCATCGGCCGGGCCGGCTCGGCGGGCGCAACAGCGCGGCCTTGCCGTCCATCACGGGACGCTGGAGTCGGACACGTTTCCCGCGCGGAGTTTTGACGCCTGCTTTGCGTGGATGGTGATCGAGCATCTCCACGATCCACTGGCGACGTTGCGCGAAGTCCGCCGCCTGCTTGCAGACGACGGCTGGCTCATATTCAGCGTCCCCAACTTCGGCTGCTGGGAGCCACGCGTGTTCGGACGCTGTTGGCTGGACCTGGACGTGCCGCGGCACCTCCAGCATTTTCGCCCGCAAACGGTGAGACAACTGTTGTCCGCAACGGGGTTCCGACCGGAACGGATCATTCACCAGCGGACCGTGCTGGGCCTGATCGGCTCCGTCGGGCTGTGGCTGAGCGAGCGGCGGCCGCAGTCAAGGTTCGGGCCGGCGTGCGTGCAATTCACGCATCACCCGCGAATGTGGCCGCAACTCATGTTGGCACCACTGGCCAGGCTGCTGGCCGCCCTGCGGCAGGGGGGGAGGTTGACGGTCATCGCCCGGCCGCTGACGTCGGCGGATTCGACGCGTTCCTGATGTCCGGATACCGCTCAAACCTCCCGCGAAGTAGAATCGCATGTGGAGGTTGTGGTCACCTGGCGGCAGTCGGGAGTCAAGCC
>CAZWGW010000216.1:0-9613 GCA_964633565.1 uncultured Planctomycetaceae bacterium | reverse complement strand
GGTCACTTTCGCGATCGGCTCGCGGAACTCCTCGATCTGGCCGGCGTCGGGGTCGTCGACCGGGTTGTCGATCTGGATCACGTCATTGCCGCGCTTCACGATCTCGTAGGTGACGTTGGGGGCGGTCTGGATCAGGTCGACGTCGGCTTCCTTCTCCAGCCGCTGCTGAATGATCTCCATGTGCAGGAGGCCCAGGAACCCGCAGCGGAAGCCGAAGCCGAGGGCGTCGCTCGTTTCGGGGGTGAAGGTGAAGCTGGCGTCGTTGAGGCTCATCTTCTCCAGCTCTTCGCGCAGGTTCTCGAAGTCGGTCGCGTCGATCGGGAACATGCCGCAGAAGACCATCGGCTTGGGGTGCTTGTAGCCGGGGAGCGCTTCCCTTGCCGGGTTGCCGGCGTGCGTCACCGTGTCGCCGACGTGGACGTTGCCGAGCACCTTGATGCCGGAGACGAGATAGCCCACCTGCCCCGGGCCGAGTTCGTCACACTCGGCCATGTGCGGCAGGAACTGTCCCAGTTCGGACGCTTCGTGCGCAGTGCCGGCCTTGATGAAGCGGACCCTGTCACCGCGGCGGAGCGTCCCTGCGAAGATCCGCACGTAGGTGATCACGCCGCGGTAGTCGTCGTACTTGCTGTCGAAGACGAGCGCCTGGAGCGGCGCGGCCGGGTCTCCTTTCGGCGCCGGGATACGGGCGACGATGGCGTCGAGCACTTCTTCGATGCCGATCCCCTTCTTCGCGCTGACCTTGAGCGCGCCACTGGCGTCGAGTCCGATGATGTGTTCGACCTCTTCCAGCACCTCGTCGACGCGGGTGATGGGGAGGTCGATCTTGTTGACGACAGGGATGATCTCGAGGTTCCCCTCGATGGCGGCGTAGGCGTTGGCGACGGTCTGCGCCTGGACGCCCTGGAAGGCGTCGACGACGAGCAGCGCCCCTTCGCAGGCGGCCAGGCTCCGGGAAACTTCGTAGTGGAAGTCGACATGCCCCGGCGTGTCGATCAGGTTGAGCTCGTACGTCTGGCTGCTGTCGGCCGGGGTGTAGTGGATGGCGACGGCCCGCGCCTTGACGGTGATGCCGCGTTCCCGTTCCACGTCGAGATCGTCGAGGATCTGGTCGCGGAATTCGCGTTCGGTGATGGCGCCCGTGCGGAGCAGGAGCTGGTCGGCCAGCGTGCTTTTGCCGTGGTCGATGTGGGCGACGATCGAAAAGTTGCGGATGTATTCGGACTTCATGGGGGGCGTGGCGCGCTGTTTGAGCTCGCGTTGTAGCCGAATTCGCCAAGAATTCGGGCGTCAAACGGTGACAACGCGTGCTTTCTCCCCGCCCCGAATTCTTGGCGAATTCGGCTACGTACGAAAGGCGCACGTGGGGCGTGCGTCGGCAGGTGCGCGGCGCAGCGGCGACACAGCCGCGCGAAAGCGGGGAATTATAGGAGAGCCGGGCGAGAATGGGCAATCCGGGTTGCGCGACGATGGCGTCCGGCGAACGGATCAGTCCCCAATGCCGACTTCGAGATTGACCGCTTCCAGCACCAGGCCGCGTTCATCCTGGTGCAGGCCGACAAAGGCGTCCATCCAGCGCTCCAGTTCTCCGCGGAGCCGCTCGGCGATTTCCTCCAGCCGGCGGCGGGTGACAAGGCGGTCACGGAGCACGCGAAGCTGGCGGTAGAGGGAGACGTACTGCGTCTCCAGGCGGGCCACCTGACGGTCCCAACTGGGGAATTCATCGAGCACAACGGAGAGGTATCCGTCACGCGACTTGAGCGCGAACTCTTTGGGGAGCGTGTCGAGCAGCGCTTCCAGGACGGCCATGAGCCAGGCGCGGTTTTCGTCGCTCGGCGGATCTTCCAGCAGATCGCGCAGGTCGCCCAGCAGGATGTATTCGAACTCGGTGCACTCGTTCAGATCGAACGCCGCACCCGGGCAGGTGAGTTGGGACATGGGCTACCTCCTGTAAACAGAACCGACACGCGTAACCGGGCGCCCCGGGAGGGCGCCGCCTGTGCCCGTCATTGCCGGGGTGAACCGACCAATCCGTGGGATCGACGCGATGGGCGCGGGACGGGATGAAATGACTGTCCGGATGAAGCTTCAGGGTAAACGCCCGGAGTGCGGGAGTCAAAGTCAATTCGCCGCCCAGCGCGGGATTATCGGAATTCTCCCGATGGGTGCGGGCTGGCCGCAGGTCGGGTACATACGTATACTGCACCGCGGCCTGTGCACAGTAACACGGTTTCGTTGCAATACGGTTCTCGCGCGATGACTCCCGGCAGTCACATGTCCACACCAGTCCCCAGGGGCCGCGGGTCGACGATCCGTCCGCCGAACCGGTTTGGTGAAACGCACGCGGAGCCGGACCTGGAACAGGTCGCGGACGATGCGGATCTGCTGTCGGAACCCGGCGCGGCGGCGACGACGTATCTCCCCGACGCGTCCCGTTCGATCATCAGTGAAAACGACAGCCCCGACCTGCCGTTCCGTTACAGTCTCAATCCGTATCGCGGCTGCCAGCACGGCTGCGCCTATTGCTATGCCCGGCCGACACACGAATACCTGGGGCTCAGCGCGGGGCTGGACTTCGAGACGAAGATCTTCGTCAAGCATCAGGCGGCCGAACTGTTTCGCGACTGGCTGGCGCGCGACGGCTACGAGCCGGAGACCGTGATGCTGTCGGGGGTGACCGACTGCTATCAGCCGGGGGAGCGGGAGTTCCGCATCACGCGGTCATGCCTGGAGGTGGCCCGCGCGGCGCGGCAGCCGATGTCGATCATCACCAAGAACGCACTGGTGACGCGCGACCTCGATCTGCTGGCGGAGATGGCCGCGCGGAACCTGGTCGCCGTGGGCGTGAGCATTACGACTCTGGATGCGGGGCTGGCGCGAAGCATGGAGCCGCGGACCAGTTCGCCCGACGCACGATTGCGCACGCTGGGCGCACTGGCGCAGGCGGGAGTTCCGACGCGCGTGATGGCTGCGCCGCTGATCCCGGGACTGAACGACTCCGAGTTGCCTTCGCTGCTGGAAGCTGCGCGTGACGCCGGGGCGCAGTCGGCGGGCTACAATCTGCTGCGACTGCCGCTGACGGTCCGGCCGGTCTTTCTCGAGTGGCTGCACCGGACGCAACCGACGAAGGCGGAGCGGATTGAGGGACTGATCCGGTCCACGCGGGAGGGGAAACTCAACCAGAGCGAGTTCGGCACGCGGTTCCGCGGCACGGGTCAGATTGCGGAGCAGATCAAACGGACGTTCGATGTCTTCAGCCGCAGGTTCGGGCTCGACCGGCCGATGGCCCCGCTGGAGACGAGTCAGTTCCGGCCTCCGCTGCCGAAGTCGGGCCAAATGCGGCTGTTCACGTAAGACGCAGAAAGTTGGCGGGCAAATGTTGGTCGGCAAGCAAAGGGTTGACCCGATCTTCTGCCCCGGTTTTCTCTGCCTTGAAGCCCGCGCGGTCGGGCGACACGCAGTTGCCCTCAGGTCGTGTGTCCCGTGGTCGCGGTCCCGTCGGGCTCCGGTTTTGACTCCGTCGGCGGCATCCCCGACGAGGATGTCTCACGATAGCCCAGGAACCGGCCCAGTTTGCCGAACCGTCCCTGGTACAGGAGCACCAGATAGCTGGGCACCAGGATCGGCCGCACAACGAACGTGTCGAGGAGGACGCCGAACGAGAGTGCGAAGCCCAACTGGATGATGCCCGTCAACGTCCCCGTCATCAGCGAGGCGAACGTGCCGGCCATGATCACGCCGCAGCTGGAGATGATCGTGCCGGTGCGCGTGAGCGCGACGAGCACCCCCTGCACGGAGCCATGCTTCCGCTGCTCTTCATCGACGCGGGCCATGAGCAGGACGTTGTAGTCTTCGCCCATGGCGACGAGGATCGTGAATACGAAGATCGGGGCCTTCCAGTCGACGCCCGTGTAACCGACGGCCGGGTCGCGCATCAGCCAGTAGAGCGCGTGCGTGACCCCCATCGTGACCAGGAAACTAAACACGACCGTGGCGACCAGATACAGGCTGATGGCGGGTCGCCCGAGCAGCGTGATCAGCACGAGATACACGGCAATGGACACCAGTACGGCGATCGTGACGCGGTCGCGGTCCGTGACGGTCTTGAGATCGCGGATGTTCGCCGTCGGCCCCAGTGTGAGGATCCGGGTCTTCTCCGGGAGCTGGCGATACAATTCGACGTCGTCTCCCAGTTCCTCAGGATCGGCCGAGCCGCCCATCCGGACGAGCGCCTCGCGGACCGCCTGCTCGGCGCGAGTCAACTGGTCCACGCTGGCGCTGGTGAAGGGATCGTTGTTGAAGACCAGGTCGATGCGCATCACGTTGCCGGCCAGCGGGCCGGACGTGGACAGATACGTTTTCTGGGCGACGCGCCGCAGCAGGCCGCGCTCGAGCGGACTCATTTCGCCGCGTGCGTCTTCGGCGACGCTGCCGGTCCCGAGCGGATCACTCTGGCTGCGAACGTCGTCAAGTCCCAGTACTTGCGCCTGGCCGTGGAGGTCCTCCGTGATCGCCCGCGCCACGCGCTCGCCGGCCGACAACCGCCCGGTCGAATCAAAGTCAAAGCCGTCGTTCTGCAGCAGGATTGTCGTGACGCCCGTGATGCCGGCGGAGAAGTGTTCCTGCACGGCATTGGCTCCCACGACGCTGGTCACGGTGGGCCGCAGTTCCGAGAGCAGACCGTAGCTCAGCCGGTTGTAGTTCATCAACGCGATGGCGGCGAACGGCGTCATCAGAATGACAGACGTCAGGAAGACTGTCCCGGGCCGCCTGGCGATGACCGCGGCGATCCAGTCCCAGGTCCGCCTGGTCCATTGCTGCTCGCGGATCAGCGCGGCCCAGCCTCCGCTGGTGGGGATCCAGCCCTCCTGCGGCGACAGCCGCTCGCGGCGGACGTCGGGCCAGAAAGCCCAGCGACCGCTCAGCCGGATCAGCGCGGGCGTGAGCGTCAGCACGCAGCACAGCACGATGAACAGGCCGAAGGATATGCCAAACCCCGCTTCGGGGAACTTCTTGAACTCGGCGAACATCATCATGGCGATGCCCGCAATGCTCGTGCCCGCGCTGGTCGCCAGTGCAATCCCGACGCGCGATCCGGCGGCCACAATTGCATCGTCGAACGTCGCACCGGCGTCCAATTCCTCCTTGTATCGCGAAATCAGGAACAGACAGAAGTCGACTCCGGCGCCGTACACGACGACGGTTACGTAGATGCCCAGCCCGGAAAAGACGCCGATCCAGCCGAGGCCGGCCATGTGTCTCAGCAGGGCCAGCGACATCTCCACCGTCAGGCCGACCGTGATCAGCGGAATGACGACAAGCAGCGGAGCGCGGTAGATCACCAGCAGCAGCACGATCACCAGCACCTTGGTATACAACTCCGTGTTGTGCGTGCTCTCGCGCTCGGCCTGCAGCATGTCGCGGCCGACGGTCGCCGAACCGCTGATCGCCAGTTCCAGATTGGCGGGGATCCGCAACGACTCCGGGTAGGACGACCGGTTATTGATGACGTCGTTGACGAAGGCCTCAATGCGGCCGAGCGCCAGACCGTTCGCCCGTTCCAGGAACTCAGTCGACAATTCGACGACCACCAGCGTCGATTTCCTGTCGTCGCTCGTCAGCAGCCGGCCGATCCCTTTTTCGTCACGCGTCCAGACCGAGGCGATGATCTGCTCCGCTGCGGGGAGGGGACCGTCCGCCGACTTTCCCTGAACCATCGCGGCGACCTTCTCACGGACCGACTCCGTCGACACGTCCCGCGTCTCGGGACTCAGGTCCACGACCACGGGCCGGACGACGCCGGTGACGTACTGCTGCGGGTCGTCCGTGTCGGCGTATCCGGACGGCGTGGTCAGCTTGATCGCCTCCAGGCCCGGCCGCAGCACGTTGTTGACGAACGCGAAGTCCGCGGCCGTCAGTCCGACGCCGGGGAGGTCTTCGCGCTGCACGACGATTGCCAC
Organism: uncultured Planctomycetaceae bacterium; assembly: GCA_964633565.1. GTDB lineage: Bacteria > Planctomycetota > Planctomycetia > Planctomycetales > Planctomycetaceae > CAZWGW01. Next base: position 3,653 of record CAZWGW010000216.1, on the reverse strand, counting down.
GGTGCTGCCGAGCGGGTTTTGCCGTACAAAGCCGGACTTGTCGTCCGATTCACCGGGGTCCGCCGGACTCGCAGGAAATGCCTGACGGTACACGGATTCCGCGCGCCGGCTCATCGCCTCGTCGGGGAGGAAGGCGAACTCCCCCCCCTTGGAGACCTCCGACCAGTCCGGAGCGGTGGCAATCGCCAGTCCGCCGACAATGAACCAGCATAGGACGATGGGGATCGGCGCCCGGTTAACGAATTTGCCCAGTCGTTCGAACATGTGCTGCCAGATCGGGAATAACGTGGGCCGGAGCGAGATTCGCCCGCGAGTGTCGACGCACCGGCGCGTGAAATCCTGTCCGGCGTGTCCGCGGCGCGAGGTCCCGGCACATGCTCGCCGCGGATTCGACCACGATCCGGAGCGGCGTGAACCTGCGGTGCTTGTCGCTGATCCCCGGCACAGGCGGCGGAATGTCGCACACACCGTGCGAAGGAATCCAACGGCCGTGGCGCGTCCGACTCGCACCGGAGTCTGCTCACGGTAGCCGCCTCACGCCGGGCCGTCAACGAATCGCGGCGGTCCGCGGAGACATTGCGGCACTGGTCCGGGTCAGCGTTGATAGATCGGCAGATAGCGGTACTCGATCGCCAGCGCCAGCACCGACATGCTGGTGCAGTAGATGTTGCCGATCCCCTGTTCCGAACCGCTGGGGGCCTCCCAACTCCCGTCCGGGCGCTGAATGCGCAACAGGAGCCGCAGCAAGCGGTCGTAGTTGCGCTCGGCGTACTCCCCCCCCATCTTGAACATGCCGACAGCGGTGTAGTACACACCGTAATAGAAGTAATTGCTGTCGACGTCCAGCGGATGGTCCAGCAGCCATTCGGCGCCGCCGATCGCTTCCGGGGCGTGGTGCCGACCGCACACCTCCAGCGCCGTGATCCCGGTGCCGGTCAGCGTCTCGGTCTGCCCGCTTCCCGGCTGATACCCGAAGCCGCGGTTGTCCCGCACGCTGCAGTTGCGGACGTATTCGATGGCCGCGTCAATCGCCTCGGCGGGCACGTCGCAGCCCACGTCCTTCGCCGCGCGCAGGGCGAGCACCTGCCAGGCCGTCACGCTCAAATCGCTGTCGCGGCTGTCGACCTGGTAGCGCCAGCCGCCGGCATGCCGCCGGTCCTTCGACACGCTCTGCGCCTCCAGGATGAGTTTGACGGCCCGCTCCAGCGCGCGGCGGACGGGCGCCGCGTCGGCCTCGTCCACCATGCCGACTGCTTCGGCGAGCATCAGCGTGCTGATGCCGTGGCTGTACATCGGCCCGTGGCTCCGCTTGTGGACCAGCATGCCGTTGTCTTCCTGGTGCTCCAGCACCCAGCGGATGCCGCGCTCGATCTGTTGACCGTACGGTCCCTCTCCGGGCAGGTGCCCGGCCGCCATGAACGCCATGACGGCCAGCGACGTGGCTGCGGTGCACTCGCCGTACTGGTCCGTGCGCCACGCTCCGGTCGGCTGCTGGTGGCGCGCCAGGTAATCGAGCGCGCGGGCGATGGAGGCGTCGACGGCGGCGGCGGCCTCGTCCGAAACCTGCGCCGCCGCCGGTCGTGGCGCGAACAATGAGTACGCGCCCCAGATCGCCATGCACATAACACCGATCACCGGTCGCATATTGCGGCTTTGCATCAAATCGCCGTCGCTGATCGATTCGCGCGGAGCGGTTGGACCAATCGGCGTCACTCCGCCGGCGGGGGCTGGTCCGGCGTCGGGGTCTGTCTCCGCGAGATCTCCTCAAAATACAGCTTGATCAGCCGCGAGTAGTCGCCGTTCGGCCGTTTGCGCGACGTGTTCTGCAGTTCCGTCCTGAGCGTGCCGGGCAGTTCGCCCCAGTTCCGGGTCGAGAGTTCCTTGAGTTGCGTCTCCAGGTTGACAAGGCTCACGGGCTGACGCGTCCCCCCGCCCGAGCGTGACGAATCCTGCGACATGCCCGCGCCGGACGACGGAGGCGCCTGGCCGGCGTTGCCTGGTGCGCCCGGCTGTTGCGAGCGCATGCCGGAGGGTTGCAGTTGACCGGCGGCATTCTGCAACGCCGCAGCCGCCTGCTGAAGCGCTTCCGCCGCGGATTGAGGCTGCCCCTCAGACGGCCCCTGTTCGCCGGGCTGCGCGGCCCCCGACTGCTGTTCGCCGTTCATCGGACCCTGGCCGTCCATCGGAGCGCCTGAATTCCCCTCTCCCGCCGTCCCTTCGAAGCCTTCACCCGGCTGGCCCGGCTCCCCCTCGGTGCTTCCCGGTTGCGCGGTTCCGGGTGGCCCGGCCTGTTGCAGCCGTTCTCCTGCCTGCCGCAACTGTCTGGCGGCTTCCGTCACCTGGCCGCCGACTTCTCCGGGGATCGGAGATCGCCCTGCTCCCTGGGGAGAATTTCCCTGCTCCTGCGAACCACTTTGACCTTGCGCCTGGCCTGGTTGTTGACCCGACTGTTGTGAACCGGACTGCTGTGATTGGGACTGCTGCGATTGGGACTGCTGTGATTCGGACGGCTGTGATTCGGACGCCTGTGCCCCGGACTGCGGTTGCTGGCCGGCAGCCTGGCGCAGCGCGTCGGCGGCCTCCTGCGCGGATTGCGCGGCGCGTCCCAGGTTCTGCTGCGACAGTTCCGATGACGCCGCCTGCATCGCCGAGCGGGCCTGCTGTGTCGCCTCACGTGACTGCGAGGCCTGCTGCGCCTGGCTTTCCGCCTGGATCGGATCGGAGGCGAGCCGATCTTCGACATCGGCGATCTGCCGTTGCAGTTCCTGCGCCGCCTGCACCAATTGCCGCTGTCCCTGCTGCTGGGCCGCCTGGCGGGCGGCGGGCGATTGCGACGCCGATTGCAGTTCTTCAGCCGCCTGCTGCTGGCGTTGGGCCAACTGTTCCGCCTGGCGGCCGAGTTCCGGCTGCGGTTCTCCGGCACTCGGTTGCGGCTCCTGCAAGTGTTGTGCGGACCCCTGGGCCGACTGCGCGGCCTGCGCCGCGGACTGGGCCGCATCGCTCAGTTGCCCGGCGCTTGCCTGTTCCGCTGCCTGGCTCGCCTGCTGTGCAAACTGCCGGGCCTGATCCGTGGCCTGCGACTCCGGACCGGTCCGCCGCGCCGTCTCCAGCGCGAGTTCCGCGGCTTCGCGGGCCAAATCGCCCTGGCGTTGGGCCATCTGCGCCGGATCGGACTGCGCGCCTTCGCCGGGCGGCTGCGACGGGCTGGCGGCGGCCGATTGCGGATTGGGAGTGTTACTCGCCGGCTGGTTCCCCGTCATCGGGTCACCCGGGGAGGACAGTGCCTGCGCATTTCCGGAGGGCTGCGCGGCGGCTTCATTGGCCAGCGCCCGCTGTTGCCGCGCGAGTTCAGCAGCGGCCTGCGCGAGTTCGGCGGCGGGGGATGGCGCGGTCTCACCAGTGGGGGGGCTTCCGGCTGCCGGATCGTTCGTTCCAGCGGTCTGCGGGTCTGGCCCTTGCTGTGGCTCACCGGTTGCGGCCGGCTGCGTCTGCGCCGTGGCCGCGTTCTGCTCGGCCGGTTGGGGCGCAAGTTGCTGAGCCTGTTCAAGGAGCGTCGTCGCGGCGAGTTCCACGGCAGCCATCGACTCCGAGGTGCGTGCCGGGTCCGTTGCATCCTGCCGAAGCGCCTCTGCGGCATGACTGGATGCGTCATT
>CAZWGW010000215.1:0-9631 GCA_964633565.1 uncultured Planctomycetaceae bacterium | reverse complement strand
GACAGCGCGACAGGTGAGCACGCCCTGGGCGCCATACGTCACAACGCGATCGCCATGGACCGTCGGCACGCACAGAGGGCCGTCTTCGCTGCCGTACTGCGGCGAAAAATCCGTGGGAGTGGCCTGGGTCCATCGGGGCTCGCCCGTGTCGCAATCCAGGGCGGTCAGCGATTCGACGTCGTTTGATCGCTCGAACGCAAACACAGTTCGGCCGGTGACTGCCACACCGGCCACGCCGCTGCCGACCGGCCGCTCCCAAACGACGCGCGGGCCCGTTGCGGGCCAGCTTTTCGCCAGGCGCTCGTTGTCGGCCGCCACTCCGTTGCGATCAGGCCCCAGGATCTGCGGCCAGTCTCCCCCCTCGACTCGCGCGCCGAGCGCCAGCAGCAGCCAAACCCAGGCCGTTGATCGTCGTGATCGACGTGCCCGGGGAGGGGGGGCCACTCGAAGCCCAATGGCGGCTTGACGTTCGCTCATCTGTTTTGGTGCTCCGTCAGTTGCAGGGACGCGGGAGATGAGTATACTCTGACGGCGCTTTTGGGGCGATGGTCCGCGCCTTGCACCCTGCCCGGACGGATGACACGACAACTCATAGTCCCGTCCACCAACTCTGCGGTCCAGAGGGCCGGTGTCGGCAGCGCCACTGCAGAGTTCGGAGTGATTGTCAGGGGCCATTGGACGCGGCCCCATACAATTCACCGACGTCCTTGAATCATCGCTGCCCAACTCAGGGAGTTTTCCAAACGTGAACTCGACTGCCCGGTCTGTTCCGGCCACCCCACCTGGTCCCGCAATGCAAACCATCAACTTTCTCGAAGTCCTGCAGAAGTCACCGACCTTTGGCCCGGAAGACGTTCGAAGACTGCTCCTGGCGGCGAGTGGCCCCGGAGCCGCGGAATTCCGGAGGGCGGTGGACCAGGTCGTTTCGGACTCGGCGAGCAACCCGGCGTTGCGGTATCGCGCCGGCATCGGCCTGTTCCTGCTGGGGCAGCACCGCCGGGCGGTGGACGTGCTGACCGGCTGCAAGGAAGGGGTCGGCCGGTACTATCTGGCGCAGGCGCTCTCGACGCTGGGCGACCATGAACGCGCCGCGCGGGAATTTGAAGACGCCGGGAAACAGGGGGCGAACGCGATCGACTGCACGTTGCACCGGGCGGGAGAACTCCGCCTGGCAGGCCGGCTCGATGACGCCGAAAAGATGATTCGCAGCACCGGCGCCGAGGGGGCGCGGCAGGCGGAGTACTCCTACCAGATGGGCTGCATCATGTTCGACCGCGGCGACACGTTCGGCGCGATCGAGTACTTCGAGCGGGCCGTGGACATGGACCCGCATCACTCGCGCGCACTGTTTTCGCTGGCGTTCCAGAACGCCCTGTACGGCAACGACGAAGACGCCGTCCATCTCTACGAGCGGTGCCTCTCCAAGCCGCCGTACTTCGAGGGGGCGCTGCTCAACCTGGGGCTGCTGTACGAGGACCAGGAGAATTACGCGGCGGCCCAGTACTGCTTCGAACGGGTGTTGCAGCAGGACCCGATGAACGAGCGGGCCCGGCTGTACCTGAAGGACATCGAAGCGACGAGCGACATGTACTACGACGAGGAGACGCTCAAGCAGCAGCAGCGGCTGGAGCAGCTCCTCAATCGCCCCGTGACCGATTTCGAGTTGTCGGTCCGGAGCCGGAACTGCCTGGCAGGCATGAACATCAGGACCCTCGGAGACCTGACGCGGATCAGCGAGCAGGAACTGCTGTCGGGGAAGAACTTCGGCGAGACGTCGCTGAACGAGGTCCGGGAGCTGATGCAGGCGCACCACCTGCAGATCGGCCAGAACCTGCACGAAAAGGCGCGGGAGCCCGTCTACACGTTCCGCGAACTCTCGCCGCAGGAGCAGCAGTTGCTGGCGACGACGGTGGCCGACCTCAATCTCTCGGTCCGCAGCCGCAAATGCATGGCGCGGCTGGGGATCACCACGGTCGGCGAACTCGTGGCGCGAACCCCGGACGAATTGCTGTCGGCGAAGAACTTCGGCGTCACGTCGCTGAACGAGATTCGCGCGAAGCTCGCGGAAATCAACCTGAAGCTGCGCAACGACTGAGACGCGCGAATTGCAGCCCGCCTCGTCGTTGCCAATTCACCGGGGAACGACGAGCAGTTGTTCGGCGGCGGGGCGCCCGATCGGGACGGGGCGGCCATCCACGCGGAGCGTGACGACGCCGGCTTCGGCGCTGTTCGCCTCGACAGTGGCCTCCACGCCGATCTGGATGCCGGAGTCGCTCAGGTAGCGCAGGAACTCGCTCCCCTGCTGCAGGACGCGCGCGATCCGCACGCGCCGCCCGGCGTGACAGGCCGTCAGGGGGACGGACTCGACCCCCGCGCCGCGCATCGTGCCGTCCGCCTGCGGGATCGGATCGCCGTGCGGATCGTACTCGGGCCGGCCGAGGTATTCGTCCATCCGGTCGATCAATACGTCGCTGACGGCATGCTCCATGTGCTCCGCTTCCTCGTGGACCTCCGCCCAGGTCAGACCCAGCGTGCGGACGAGGAACAGTTCGATCAACCGGTGGCGGCGGAGCATGCGCAGCGCCAGCGTGCGGCCGGTGCGCGTCAGCCGAACCCCTTCGTAGGGCCGATACTCGGCGAGTTCCGACTCCGACAGGGTCTTCAGCATGCTGGTGACCGTCCCCGGCGCGACCTGCAGCGCTTCGGCGAGGCGGCCGGTTGTGACCCATTCGCCCCCCCCGCGCAGTCCAAGCTGCAACACGGCCTTGCAGTAGTTTTCGACGGTCAGGCTGGGCATGGGCTGATGTCGCCGCGAGTTGGCGGCTCCGTGGCCGGGAACTTCAACCGGGCAAGGGCAATTGTATGTCGGCCGCGCCCTGTGCAGTAGTCGAATCGGGCGGTCCCACCGGATGCCCGACGGAGCCTGCTCGAGGTTGTGCCGGGGTCAATGTGCCGCTGGAACTCGCGCTCGATCCGCTCCAGGTCAACTCTTCGGGGTCGACATCGATGACGCGCATGCCTTCCACCGTCCCGCCGACGCCGTCGGCGGGCTTTGGTGGGGCCGCGAAACACGTTTCGAGTGACATCGAGCCGACGGAACTTCCCTGTTCCCCTGTCGCCCAATCCTGCTAGAATTCGGGACTTAGGCGGCCAAGCGAGCGCTGGTGGTACGTCCAGCGCCGCACCCGGGAATGCGTTCCCCACTTTCGAGGCTGACGAGGCAGAATTCGATGAGACGTCGCGTGGTTGTGACCGGCATGGGGTGCATTACCCCGGTGGGGAATACCGTCGATTCGATGTGGCAGGCCCTCATGGAAGGCCGCAGCGGCATTGACTTCATCACCCACTTCGACGCGTCGGGGTTCCCCACGAAGTTCGCGTCGGAAGTGAAGCACTTCAATCTGGCCGACTACGTCGACAACCCCGAGCGGTTCGAATACGCCGGGCGGAATATCCGCTACGCGATCGGTGCGGCGGTGCAGGCGGTCAAGGCCGCGGGCATCGAGGAGGGGAAGGTCGACCCGGCCCGGTTCGGCGTGTACCTCGGGGCCGGCGAAGGGCAGCAGGATTTTTTCCTGTTCATGAAGCTGATTGCAGAAGCCCAGCGCGACGGCGTGTTCGACGTGGCTGAATTCACCCGGCGCGGGCTGGAGCAGCTCAACCCGAAATTCGAGATGGAACAGGAGCCGAACATGCCGGCCGGGCACCTGGCGAGCCTGTTCAACGCGCAGGGGCCGAACCTGAACTGCCTGACAGCGTGCGCGGCATCGAGCCAGGCGATCGGCGAGGCGACCGAGATCATCCGCCAGGGGGAGGCGGACGTGATGCTCTCCGGCGGGGCGCACAGCATGATCCACCCGTTCGGCCTCACGGGCTTCAACCTGCTGACGGCGCTCTCGACCCACAACGAGAACCCGCAGGCAGCGTCGCGGCCGTTCGACAAGAACCGCGACGGATTTGTGCTGGGCGAAGGGGCCGGGATGCTGATCCTCGAGGAACTGGAGCACGCCCGCAAACGCGGAGCGCCGGTCTTCGGCGAAGTGGTCGGTTATGGATCGACGGCCGACGCGTATCGCATTACGGACATTCATCCCGAGGGGCGCGGGGCGACGGGCTGCATCCGGATGGCCCTGGAGGACGCCCGGCTCAATTCAGAGGACGTCGGCTACATCAACGCCCACGGCACCAGCACGGCCGTCAACGACAAAGTGGAAACAATGGCCATCAAGCAGGCGCTCGGGGAGTATGCTTACAAGGTGCCGGTCTCCAGCACGAAGAGCATGATGGGGCACCTGATTGCCGCAGCGGGTTGCGCCGAGGCGATTGTCTGCCTGATGACCATCGCCAACGGCGTGATTCCGCCGACGACGAACTACGAGGAGCCGGACCCGGAGTGCGACCTGGACTATGTGCCGAACCAGCCGCGGCCGCAGCGGGTGACGCACGCGCTCTCGAACAGCTTCGGGTTCGGCGGCCAGAATGTGTCGCTGGTGTTTTCGGCGTTCAAGGGCTGATCCCTGCGAAGACGAGGAGCCAGAACCGTGGTGTGCGGAGTTCGTGGCGATTACCGCCTGCTTGTCGCGGATGACGATCCCGGGTTCCGGGAGACCGTGCAGGAGATCCTCCAGCCGCACTTCGAGACGATCGCCGTCGGTTCGGGGGAAGAAGCAATCCACGTCGTCGAGCAGCGGGTCGTGCACCTCGTGCTGATGGACGTGCACATGCACGAACTGAGCGGTCTGCAGGCGGTCCGCATTGTTAAGACGATCCGTGCCGAGATCCCCTGCATCCTGATCACGTCGGACATGTCGGACCAGGTGCGGCAGGAGGCGGTGCTGGCGCGGGTGTACACGGTGCTGCAAAAGCCGCCGTCGCAGAGGCAGCTCCTGACGACGGTCGGCGAGGCGCTGCGGGAGTCGTGGGGAGCGGCCGGTGAGACGGAATCGGCGTTCGAGGAACCGTGGGAGCCGGGGATGGCGAATTAGTCGCCAGGCCGAAGGCTTTATCTTTCGGAGTGCGGCGACTTGTCGCCGCTGTTGGATTTTTTGGACAGCACACACGGCGAGCGAGGTTCGGCGAAGTCTGTGGCGACGATCCTCACGGCCGAGATTCCCAAAGCGGCGACAAGTCGCCGCACTCCAGATTCAGAATCTGCCTGAGCGCGTTTTCCAGGGAGGGAATCATGCGGGATCCAACGGACCGAACGGCCGCAATGGGCTCACCGCTGCGTCTGCTCGCGGTCGGCGACTGCAATACCGGCGGGGCCGAAGGTGCGCCGCTGGAGGACCGCGTGACGGAACGACTGGCGGCGCAGTTCGCGGCCCGCGGGATCGAGTGCCGCGTGCAGAACCTCGGCTTCACGATGAACACCACGCGCGAAGGGGTGCCGCGGATGGAGCGGCACGCAGAACCGGCGGACCTGGTGCTGATCAATTTCGGACTGGTGGACGCGTGGGTCACCAGCCTGCCGGGGTTCTACCTGTCGTATTATCCGGACAACGTCGCGAAGCGCTGGGCAAGAAAGGTGCTCAAGTGGGCGAAGCGGCGGCTGAAGTCGCCGCTGTGGCGCTCGCTGGTGCCGCTCGGGGAAGTGGTCCCGATCGATGAGTACGAGCTACGGATGCGCCGGATGCTGGACATCGCACGGGCCGGCAATCCGGAGGTGAAGATCGTGTTGTGGGGGACGGTCCCGGTGCCGGGGGATGAGCCGCGCACGGCCAACATCATGCGGTATAACGAGCGGCTCGGCGCGATTGCCGCGGGTGAGCGCAACGTCTGGTATCTGGGCCCGGGGCCTTTGATCGCGGACCTCGCGCGGGACGAGGCATATCGCGACCACGTGCACATTACGCGGGGGGCGGCGGACCGGATCGCCGCGGCGGTCGCGGAGTTGTATGTGACCCGGATCGCGACCGGCGCCCGGGCGGACGTACGCGACGAGGCGGCCTAACCGCGACCGCGATTCCGGGGTTTTCTGCTCGCGACGTATCCTGCGGCGAGGTAAACTCCTAAGGCACCGTCGGGTGGTGGGAGATCGCGGCCGGATTGTCGGTCCGACCCGCGAAGGCGAGTCATCCATTTCGCGTCGCTGACTGAATGTCGCCCAGCACTGCGCCCCACGGCTCCATCACCCTGCTGCTGACCCAACTGCAGGGGTGCGATCCGTCCGCACTGGGAGAAATCTGGCGGCGGTTCTTTCCGCGACTGGCCGGGCTGGCCCGCAAGACGCTGTCCGGATTGCCGCGCTGCAATGCCGACGCCGACGACGTCGCGCAGAGCGCGTTCATCAGCTTCTGGCAGGCGGTCGAACGAGGGGGCGCATTTGACCTGGCCGACCGCGACGACCTGTGGAACCTGCTGGGGGTGATGACGGTCCGCAAGGCGCGCCGGCAGGTCAGGCGGGAATCGGCACAGAAGCGGGGAGGCGGGCGTACATATCGCGAGTCCGACCTGGGCGGCGGCGGATTGGACGAACGGGCGCCAGCCGGTCTCGATCAACTGCTGGCTGACACGCCCCCCACAGAGTTCGACCTGTGCTGTGAGGAACTGCTGCTTGGGCTTGATGACGACCTGCGCACGGCGGCCGTGCTCCGCTTGCAGGGGCACAGCACGGCGGAGATTGCCGGACTGTTGGAGTGCAACCAGCGTTCGGTGCAGCGGCGGCTGGAAACAGTGCGGCGGCAGTGGGAGGCGATGGACGCGGAATAGATTGCAGAGATGACCGGCGTTTTCGGAATCTCTGTCGCGTCGCTGCGGGGAACGGGCATGTACGGCGTGGGAACTTGTGCGTTCGGGTAGAGTTCACCGACCTTGAACTCGTTTTCGCTCGCGGAGGAGACCCTTATGTCCGTCAACGTTCGTTGTCCGACGTGTCACCGCAAACTGCAGATCAAGGAGCGCCTGGTGGGGCAATCGATCCGCTGCCCGGCGTGTGAGACGTCGTTCATCGCGCAGGAACAGGGCAACGGCCCGCCCCGCGAAGCGGCGGAGCCGACCGTCGATGCTCCCCATCAGAGTGATCCGTCGCCAGCAGCCCAGTCACACCAGTCCGGTACTCCCGGCTCAATCGGACGGTTTACGATCCGCTCCGTCCTGGGACAGGGGGGCTTCGGCACCGTCTACCGGGCGCACGACCCGGTGCTCGACCGGGAGGTCGCCCTCAAGACGCCCAGGCCCGGGACGCAGGGTGCGGAGCGGCTGGTGCTCGAAGCCAAGGCCGCCGCGAAGCTGCGGCATCCGAACATCGTCGCCGTGTACGAGGCCGGGGCCGCGGGGGACGATCTGTTTATTGCCGCGGAATATGTCGAGGGGGAGACGCTGGCGGACAAGCTGCAACGCGGTCCGGTGGATATGACGACTGCCGCGCAGTGGGTGCGGAGCCTGGCCGAGGCGCTGTCATATGCGCACCAGGAAGGGATCGTGCATCGCGACGTGAAGCCGCACAACGTGCTGATCGGATCGGAGGGACGGGCGCAGTTGATGGACTTTGGTCTGGCGCACGACGTGACGGGCGAATCGACCGACGTTGCAGGGAGTGGGGTGGCCGGGACGCCGGCCTACATGTCGCCGGAACAGGCGCGCGGGGATGCCGCGAACATCGGCCCGGCGAGCGACCAGTACAGCCTGGGGGCCGTGCTGTATGAACAGTTGACCGGCCGCGCGCCGTTCCGCGGCGGTGCGGAGACGGTGGCCCAGATTGCCGGCGGCGCATCCCCCCGCGCGCCGCGTGATGTGCGGGCCGATATTCCGCTCGATCTGGACGCGGTCTGCCGGAAGGCGATGGCCGCCGATCCCACGCAGCGCTACGCCGACTGCACGCAATTCGCGGCCGACCTTGGGCGCTGGCTCGATGATGAACTCGTGCTCGCGCGGCCGCATTCGAACGTCGAACGGCTGACACACTGGGCGAAGCGGCATCCGGCATTGTTCGGCTGGTCCGCGGCGGTCGTCAGCGTGCTGCTGCTGCTCAGTGGCTTCGGTGTGAAGCAGATTTACAGTGCAATGACCGAACGGCAACCGGAGGTCACCATCACTCCGCAGGATCAGGGATCGAACAGTGTTCCGGAGAAACCTGTTGTCGAACCCACCAGCGGGCGTGTGGTATTGGCCTCTTCCAAGGACGACGTTCAGGCCGAAATGCTGCTTTACGGACGATTGCTGGACCGCACGCGTTGCGCATTCCGCCAGCAGGACGTGATCGCGGCCGACCGCTGGCTGGAGCAGACGCGGTGGGACTATCGCAACTGGGAATACAACTACCTGCGTCGGATCGTGACGGGAGGCTGGAAGACGATCCGCGGGCATCAGATGCCGGTAACGGCGGTCGCAGTGCATCCGGACGGCAAGCGGTTTGCGTCCGCCGCACTCGACCAGACAGTGCGTGTGTGGGACATCGCGAGCGGGGACGAGGTGTATGCGATTCGGACTGACGCCCCGGTGATGTCGCTGGCGTACAGCCCGGACGGGAAGATCCTGGCAACGGCGACGGGGATGGACCCGTCGATGCCGCTGATGGGCGTTGGCGCCCCGATGGCGGTTCCAGTCCCGATGGAGGCGCCGGTGCCGGCCGATGGGGCTGCGCCGGCGCCGCCGCAGGCATCCGTTGCACCGCGCGGTAACGACCAGGATCGGTTCGAATTCGCGGACACGGACCTGGCATTGAGGCACGACGTGTCGCTGATCGCCTTCGCCGATGAATCCAGGACAGTTGCGCAAGCGCCGGAGGCAGCGCCGGCGCCGATGGCCGTGCAGAAGCAGCCGTTGCAATTTGTCGTCGCTCTGCGAAATGCCGACACCGGCGCGGAACTGCGGGTGTATCGCGAACACGCCGGTCCCATCGCCGGTATCGCGTTCAGCCCGGATGGTCGCCTGATCGCGAGCGGCGGCGCGGGAGTGCAAGTGGCTGCGCCGGCTGCACCGATGCCCGGAGGGATGCCGATGCCAAATGGTCCGGCTCCCGGAGTGATCCGCCTGTGGGACGTCGAAACGCTGCAAACGGAGCACGAACTGGCGACCCCCAGCGGCCCGGTGCGGCGGCTGGCGTTCACAAGCGACGGCCAACGGCTGGCCGCAACTGCTGGTACTGGTCCGTGGGGACAGGTCATGGTCTGGAACCTGACCGGCGCTGCGCAACCCGGGATACCGCCGGCTCCGATTGACGCTCCACCACCGCCGCCGGCCGTACCGCAGCCAGTCGTTAAACCACCCGCGCCGAGTGCACCAGCGCCGGTTGATGCGCCCACTCCGGCGCCCGAGGCATTACGGTCACCGCCGCCTCCTCCTCCAACTGGCGCGTCCGCGCCAGCGGTGGGACCGATGCACAACGCCCCCGTTCTCGAGCAGCAATACAGCGGCGGTCACGTGGCACTGGCACTTCACCCGCAAACTGGTCAGGTTGCGGCAGCGCCGGCCATGGACGTCTGGTTTCTGGAACGCGGCCGCCGTCGCGTCGCCGGCAATACCGGCGTCGCGCATCGCTGGATGCCAGGGTCCCAGGAGAGCGACGATCTGCGGGACCTCACTCCCGAGGTCCGCGACCTCGTCTTTGCGCCGGAACCGAACCAGTTCGGCCAGCACACGCTGGCCGCGGCCGGAGGGGATGCGCTCCTCAACGCCCGCGGCGTCGGCACGC
>CAZWGW010000214.1:4284-9672 GCA_964633565.1 uncultured Planctomycetaceae bacterium | reverse complement strand
GGACATCTCCGGACACCGCGCCGGCCAGGTTCCAGTAACAATGATTGGTCAGGTTCACGACGGTCGGCGCGTCGGTCTCCGCCTGGTACGACATCGTCAGCCGATTATCCCGATGCAGCGTGTAGGTGATGTACACGTCCAGCGTGCCCGGGTATCCCTCTTCGCCGGCCGGGCTCTGATAGTGGAAGCCGACCCCCACCAGTTCGCTCGACGACTGGCCCGGCAACGTCACCTGGTCGATCAGCGTCCCCTGCCAGAGCTTGTGTGTGAAGCCGCGGATGCCGCCGTGCAGATGATTTGGCCCGTTGTTCGAGGCCAGCGTGTAGTCCTGTCCGTCCAGTGAGAAACGCCCCTTTGCGATCCGGTTGCCATAGCGCCCCACGGCCGCACCAAAATAAGACGAGTTGTCTATATAAGCGCGTGGTGAGTCGTAGACGAGATTCACATTCGTCGACTGGCCGCGACGGTCAGGCACCTCAACCTCAAGGACGCTGGCCCCGAGATTGGTCAACTGGACAGTCATTCCGACGTCGTTCTGAAGTGAGTAGCGGTCGATCCACCGCAGATCTGGCGTCTGTCCCCAGCGTTCCCGTGTCGCGTTCATGACAAATTGTCTCTTTCGTGTAAGCCCATACAGTCCCGGAAGATTCGGCCACAACCTTGGTACGATTCCGACGGTTCGTGGTCATCTTCCTTGCGGTGGGTGACCACGTCAAGCCGCCGAAAGCCGCTGTTGTCTCTCGTATCCGGCCCGAAACAGTGGCTACAATCAGGGCAATTGCGGTCCGGTTCTCGACTTTTTGTCACTCGGTCCCAACACGACCTTCTCCCGCAGCGTAAGTCCTTCCGGACCCGGCAAGACCGCACCAATGCCCGGACAACGAGAACAGCAGGCGATCGAAACCACGTTCGAGCCCGGCTCGCGCGTGAGCGACGCCCGGCTCGTGGAAGACGCCCGCCTGGGGGACCAGAAGGCGTTTGGCGAACTGGTCCTGAGGTATGAGCGGCGTCTGATCCGCGTCATCCTGCGGTTTGTGCGAGACCCGGATCTGGCCGAGGACTTGGCCCAGGAGTCCTTCCTGCGGGTCTACGAGCGGATGAACCAGTACGACGCGTCACGGCGGTTCGGTCCGTGGCTGTTCCGGATCGGGGTCAACCTGACACTGGACCACCTGAGACGGCGGAAACGCCGGATCTGGGGAAGACTGTTCAGCGACAGTCCCCAGGAGAAGTGGCCGGACCCTGCCGTGGCAGACCCGCGAACGACGATCGACCTGCATCAGGAAGTGTGGCGGGTCATTGACCAGTTGGCGGAACGATATCGAATTGTCCTGATCCTGCGGGACCTGGAAGGGTTTTCGACGTCCGAAATCGCGGCCATTCTGAACCGCCGCGAGGCGACGATCCGCTGGCGCCTGGCGGAAGCGCGCAACCGGTTCCAGGAGTTGTGGGAGAAACGCCAACGGACCGGCGCGTCCGCAACACCATTGAAGGCCGCCAGCGCCAGGGAGGACGGAAGCGGCGGCGAGGCTGATCACAGCGCTGAGGACTGACACACGCGTCCGATGAACGGGTCGAATGCCATGAATTGCCGACAAGCGAAAGCCGACATCGCCCTCTGGATTGGTGAGGACCTCACCGATCGGAGTCGCCGCGAGGATTTGCGGCGGCACGTCTCCGCGTGCGCGGGTTGCCGCAGGCATTACAAGCGGCTCAAAGGGGCGCTGCAGGTCCTGGAGCATGCCGATCAGGAACAGACGTACGACGTGTCGGACAGTGTCTGGCCGGAACTCGCGCGGCGGATTGAACAGCAATCACAGCCGGGTTCGCGCCCGGCGCGGTTCAATGGCTGGCTGCCGTTCGTTGCCATGACGGCCGCCTGCGTTGCGCTCGTGTTCGTGATGGAGACACAGGGCCCGTCGACACAACACCTGGGATCGGACCCCATCGGACGCAGTTTCTTCGATCTCAGTTACCTGTTTCCCAACTGGACCCAACCGGATTCGCCGAGGCCATCCCGGTCCGGCGACCGGCCGGCCGCAGGCACGTTTGAGTCTGCTTCCGATGCGGCAGAAGAGGACCAGACGTCCGTGGAAACTGACGGTGCGAGCGTCCTGCGGGCAACGACACTCAACTCGTTCTGACTCGTGTGCGTCCGTTGTTCCCACCAGCCCGCCTCGTGAAGCGCCATGCCGCTGTTTGAATTCCACTGTTGTGAGTGTGGCCACCAGTTCGAAGCACTTGTGCGCGGCGGCGACCGGGCCACATGCCCGTCATGTTCGGGCCGGCAACTGGAGAAGCTGATGAGCGCTGCGTTCGCGCGGTCCAGTGGTCCGGCCGCTTTGCCGATTGCCTCCGCGTGTCCGCCGGCCGGCGCTTCCCCCTGCGGGCCGGGGTGTTGCCGACTCCCTGCGCGATGAGCGTCGCCGTTCCGGCCGCCAATTCGCAGAACCGCCCACCGCCGGCGGACTTCGGACTGATACGTGCGACCGTCAATCCGCGCTGCAGATCGGCAGCAGGCGCGCGGTGGGGAAGATATCCACAACGTCTGCACAGTCCGCACCCGCCCGGCTAGTGATGGCCAGATTCAGATCGGGCTGAATCTGCGGGGTTCTGCGCGCGTCGTCGTCGGGTGAAAAAATTTGGTGAAGTTTTCGTTTGACGTCGCGCGACGGATCTGTAGGATCGGCCGCACTGAGTGATTGAGCCGTCCGGAATCCGGCGCGTCCTGTGCGTTGCCGGTCCTCCCGTTTTCCTCTTCTGTGGACTTCGCGTTTCCCCCGGGACTATTCCCCCCAGGAGTAGCAACGGAGTGCTGTTGTCGCGTCGCGCCAGCGATCAAGACGTCGCACCCGGAGGGGTACTGCGCGCGGTGGGGGTTGCAAGATGCTGCCCGAAATGGATGCAGTGCATGATCAATTCCAGCAACAGGCCCGGCAACGGCTGGTGGAGTCCATTACGGAACGACGCTACCGGCACTGGTTCGACGGCAAGGCGCAACTCAGCGCCGCAGAAAACGAGTTGCTCGTACTTGTCGGCAACCCGTACCTGCTGACCTGGATCCAGAAGCAGTTCAGCGAACCGCTGGGCGCGGTGGCCCGCGACCTGATCGGCCCCGGGGCCCGCGTCCGGCTGGAGGTCAGGCCAACCGCCGGCACCGAGGCGACGCGTCCCGCACCCGCGCGGATTGCAACGCAGAAATCCGTTCCGCGAACTCTCCGCCCGGCCCAGGCGCGTCATCCGCAGAAAGCCCGGCAATACGCCGACCTGCGGCAATTTGTCGGCGGACCGTGCAACGAACTGGCGCTCGCGGCTGCTGCGCAGGTCGCCGGGAACCCCGGGCAGAAGTATAACCCGCTGTATCTCTACGGCGGCGTCGGCAACGGCAAGACACACCTGCTGGAGGGGATCTATCGCCGCGTCCGCAGGGAGTTCCCCGCGCTGCAGACCCTCCTGCTGACCGCCGAAAACTTCGCCAACTACTTCACACAGGCGCTGACCGAGCGGACACTCCCCAGCTTCCGACAACGGTTCCGGAACATCGACGTGCTGCTCGTCGATGACGCCGATTTCTTCGACGGCAAGCGCGTCATCCAGGAAGAATTCCTGCACACCCTCAAGAAGCTGGAGCGCGAAGTCCGACAGATCGTGGTCACGGCCGATCGTCACCCCCGGCTCCTGACGAAATCCAGCGACGAACTCGTGACCCGCTTTCTCTCGGGGCTCGTCTGTCGCATTGAGCCCCCCGATTCAGCCACGCGAAGGAAAATCCTGCAGCAGCAGGCGCAGGTGCTCCGGCTCCCGGTGGACGACGTCGCGCTCGACTTCGTGGCCGAACGGTTCGTCAACAACGTGCGCGAGATGTCGGGCGCCCTGAACTGCCTGCACACCTGCCACGTGATGACCGGCAAACGCATCGGCGTGGCCGTCGCCCGCACGGTGCTCTCGCGCCTCGAACGCGATTGCCTGCGGATCGTGCGCATTCCCGATGTCGAACTGGCGGTGTGCAAGTTGTTCGGCCTGACGCCGGACCAGATCAAGTCGTCCAGCCGCGAGCGGTCGCTGACGCAGCCGCGGATGCTGGCGATGTACCTGGCCCGGCGGCTGACGCAGTCGGCGTACAGTGAGATCGGCCGATACTTCGGAGGCCGCAACCACGCCACCGTCATGTCCGCCGAGCGGAAAATCGCGCGGCTCATCGATGAGTCGGGTTGCATTCGCGTGGCGGCCGAATCGTGGCCGGTGCACGACGTCGTTTCGACGCTGGAGCAGCAGATCCTCGCCGGGTAGCCCCTTCGTGGCGCGACGCAGCCCCGACTGGGAAGGCAACGTCCGTCAGGTCAGAGGCAGGGGACGCCGCCCGCAACGATTGGCACATCCGTCATCGCCTGGACGATGCTGAGCGCAAGCGACACGTCGTCCAGGCCAGGCGCGTCGAGATTGATGAAACATGCGGGAACAGCAACAGCTCCCTTCGCTTCGTCCCCCCCCGCCTGCCTGGGGGAGGGCCAGGAGACGGGAGCCTGTCCGGCGTGCGCCACGCATGAGTCCCACGCCACCACCTGGACGTCCGGGAATTGCCGCCCGATCTCCGCGGTGGCCCGCCAGGACGTCGTTGGTGTTCCTCCCGTCACGGCCACGGGCAAGGGGCGGCGCAGCAGTTGCGATCGCATCTCACCGACGGTCAGCCCGGTCTCGGGATGCCGCCAGTCGCCGGCAATCTCGGCAAGCGGGTCCAGCACAAACCGGCGATAGAGACACCCGGGGTGCGGCACATCCAGGCGGTCATTGTGCAGCACGACATCCTCGTACAGCAGCAGGTCGAGATCGATCGTCCGTGGTCCCCAGCGGATGTCGCGGGTCCGTCCCAATTGGCCTTCGACCTGCTGCAGGCGATCGAGCAGCGGCTCCGGCGACAATTCCGTCTCGATCATTGCCGCCGCATTCAGAAAGCTGTCCCCCGCAGACAATCCAACGGCCTCGGTACGAAATACATGGCTGACAGCCAGCACCCGGATCGCACGGCCGCCCAGTTCCGAGACAGCTCGTGCAAACGTCGCCAGCACGTCTCCCAGGTTTCCCCCCAGTCCGAGGCAGCAGCGGGACATCGTCCAATCATCCTCCAGCAACGCAGCGCAGATCACCCGCCTCGCCTGATACGGGCTTTCGCGGGGAGATCTCCCAGACTGACCATACGCGCGCGCCGCGCAAGAAAAAAGCCCGGCCAGCAGACCGGGCGCCTCACGCGGCTCCAGACAACGTCGCGATCCCGTTCAGAAGCCGTGGGCCTTGAGCTGGTTGTAGTGCGAGCCCCACATCGAACTCTGCGCACCGCCGAACGCCTTGATCGTGCCAATGACCGCCAGCAGGATCAGCGCCAGCATCACC
>CAZWGW010000214.1:0-4274 GCA_964633565.1 uncultured Planctomycetaceae bacterium | reverse complement strand
CTATCGTTATCCGCGCCGGAGAAGGGAAAGAGGACCGAATACTCCACGGCAGTTGCGGCAGTCTCTTCCCGAAAGAATCTCCGGAGGGCGTTCATGGTCACCACCTGACGTTCTCAACGAGTCTTGTTTGTGTCCCCTCAGCCAATCGCAGAACTCTACACCCGGTTTCCCGTCCCGTCAAAAAGTTCCTGCGACAAAATCAGAAAAACTCGCGCATGTTGACCAGTGGCAACACGGCGCCGCAAATGTGTTGACGCGCGGCGTCATGCTCCGCCGCGCCGCGTAATGCGCCAGCGGTTTTTGCGTCCCTGTTGCCTCCCGGCAACACCGTGACCGCCGGACTTTCATCGCCTGTCTTCGCCCGCAACAATGAGCGGCATGATGACCTATGCCGAACGACTCGATGCCGCGATTCGCCGCGCTCGGACTCCCGCCCTCGTCGGCCTTGACCCGCGGTGCGACCAGTTGCCGCCGGACGTGATCGCACACTCGTCCGGCCGGTCCGGGGACGACCGTTCCCGCCAGGCGGCGGCCTGCGAGGAGTTCTGCTGCCGGATCATCGACGTCGTCGCACCGCTCGTCCCGGCCGTCAAACCGCAGGCGGCATTCTTCGAGGAATGCGGTCCGATCGGTTGTGCGGCCTTATGGAATGTCATCCGCCACGCGCGCCGGGCCGGTTTGATCGTCATTTGCGACGCCAAGCGGGGCGACATCGGCACGACTGCCGAGGCCTACGCCAACGCCTACCTCGCCGGCGACGACCCCGACGCAGCCCCTTGGGGGGCCGACGCCCTCACGGTCAACGCCTATCTGGGGGCCGACACGCTCGAGCCGTTCGTCCGGGTGGCCGAGCAGCGCGGCGCGGGGATCTACGTCCTTGTCCGGACCAGCAATCCCGGCGCGGCCGCGTTCCAGGACCGGGTGGCGGACGGTCGTACCGTCTACCAGTACGTGGCCGAGACAGTCGAGGCGCTGGCTGATCGGACCCGCGGCAGCGGTGACTTCGGCGCCGTGGGGGCCGTCGTGGGGGCGACGTGGCCCCGCGAGTTGGCTGAACTGCGGGCCGCCATGCCGCACGCGCCGCTGCTCGTGCCGGGGTACGGCAGCCAGGGGGGGACGGCCGCCGACGTCGCCGCCGCATTTCGCGAGGACGGACTCGGCGCGCTGGTCAACAATTCGCGCGGCATCAATTTCGCGTGGACGCGGAAGCCGTATGCCGAACAGTTCGGCCCAACACGCTGGGAAGAGGCCGTGGCAGCCGCCACGCGGGACATGATCGCCGACCTCGCCGCCCACACCCCCGCCGGCCGGCTGCGCCAACCATAGTGCACGCGGCTCGCGTGCGTCTTTCCTGTTTAGCCGCGACCCGCAGGGGAGCGTTCTGCGGCGCGCGTCGCCTCACGTCAGCACCGTCGACACTTCCAGCAGGTCAATCGCCGGCTGCTGATTACAGAAGATCGTCGCCACTCGGCCGTACGTGACGTCGCCGTCCCGGATCTGCAGATGCCGCGCCAGCACCGGCCCGGCCGTAATCCGCAGGATGGCATTCAGGTCGACGTGTCGCAGCACGTTGTGGTTGATCAGGACGCGCCCCAAAGGGACCTTCATGCTCAGGATCTCCTCCTTGACGGCCTTCGTCACGTACTGGAAGTCGAACGTCACAATCCCGAACTGCACGACCTTGTCGGTCCCTGATTTGGTCAGCAGGATCTTGCGGGCGTACTTTTCGCCGTCGAGCCGGCTGTCGAGCACCTTTACGTCGACCTTGCACTGGTGGTGCTCCTCCATCGCCACCGTCATGTGATGGTCGTGGACCAGCAGCGACTTGTACGGCTCCGGCGTGGTGGAGGCGGGGATGTACTCGACCTTTTCCGCGAACGCGTCGTGCTCGGGAAAGAGAGAGGTCAGTTTGTTGAATTCGTCGATGGGGTTCACGGGTCGGCGTTTCCAGTCTCGACCACCAAATCTGTTGAATGACGAGCGGCGCTCACACTGCACCGGCTGCAGATCAGATGACCACAGAGTGTCCCAGAAGATCCAGCAGCATCAGCAGAAAGTAGCCTTCCGTTTCGCGATCCTCAAGTCGAAGCGACAACTCGACAGCGCTGTCCCTTACGACACGGACGTCGAACTTCGCCCGCTTCGAGCTTTCCAGCGATAATCCCGAGCGCTCCAAGGCCCGGATCGCGGCATCGCCGCCGAGATAAATCACCTTTGCGACCTGGCGGTCTGCCGACAATTGAAATGTGAGTCCGGTCGCTTCGGGATCGCCTCCAGGGTCATTGGCAATTTGCGCCAGACGGTTATGGACTCTGGCGGCGCCGTTGCGGTCGAAATGGCGCATCGCCCAGGACTTCTCTTGCTTGTCGATGTGCTTCCACTCGCGAATGCCCGCCGCGAACGCCCGAGTCTTGTGGTCGGCGCCTGTCATTCGACTCAGATCTTCCTGCAGGTACTTCTCATCCGTGGCAACGACGAGCAACTCCGGTTTCGGACGCGCCACGAAGATCTGCCAGACGTCCAGATTGAACTTTTCTGCAAACTCGGCCACGTCGGTTCCACTGATGGTGTGCCGTCTCGCGGTACTTTCGAGCAGTTCTTTCATCAGTTGTAGCCCATCCTCCTTGAGGTCATCCTCGAAGCGGATGATCTGACAGCCTTCAAACCGCATGATTCCCAGGTCCGTCGGAGCCCGAAAGTTCCTGCTCCCCTGCACTGCGAGCTTCACTGCGTGTTTCTTGAGCGGTTCGACAAATCGTCCATCATCAATGGATGCCAGCAGTCCGCAGGCGGCTCGCGGCCAGATTCGGTCGATGCGTCCGTCCTGACCGAAGTCGCTCGGCGGAATCTCCAGTTGAAAGGGCCCTCTGGCGACGATCAACGTCTCCGTGTCTGCCGGCAGCCATGGCAGCATTTCGTCAAGATGGTCCGCGGCAGCGTCGTCCGGCTTATTTTGCTCTTGGGCGCAGCACCGGCGTTCAGGGACAAGCGCCGCAGATGCGACGAGCAATATTGCAAGCACTCCGCGAAAGGCTCGTTCCCTCACTTGGTTCGCCCCATTCGGTGAGATTTCGATGGCAACAGAATGCACAGGAGAACCGACGCTGATGCGCACATTGGCCACTGAGCGCGCAACCTCGCTGCCCCATCAATCGACACGTCTACTGCGCTTTCTCAAACCACTTACGGATCGGCAGCTCAAAACCGGGCAGCAGATCACCGGCCGTCAGCGTATCGTCTTCGCTCAATTCCGTGAACCGATCGACCGCCGTATACACGCGGACCGTGCGCGCCTCCGGGTAGACGTACCACACGATCCCGACGCCCGATGCGAAATACGCCTCCATCTTCAACTCCATCTCCTGCGGTAAGTTTCCCGCGCTGATGATCTCGACCGCCAGATCGGGCACCCACGGCGCGATCGGCTCGCGCGTCGGCCGTCCCCCGGGGAGCCGGCTGTAGGAGACGAACGCCAAGTCGGGATAGCGAACCAGCCCGATCGCCAGGCGGTGCGGCGAATCCGGACCGTGGACAATCCCCAGATCATGCTCCTCGAGGTAGCTCAACAGGAAGTACCCCAACCACATCGCCAGCCGCGATTCGTACTGGCCCATGATCTTCTCCACCAGGACCCCGTCGATGAGTTCGCACAGGATGCCGCGACCATTCAGCGCAATTACGTCCTCCTCGGTACCCAATCCAGGGCGAGGCTCGTAGCGAATCCGCGCGGGCGAAACACCGAGCTGATCGATCAACTCGGCGATCGTCTGCGGCCGCGGTGAGTCAACGACAATTGTGCTCATACTATCACCGTAAAACGAACGTCGATTTGGACCTTCGAGCCCGCCCCTCCGTTATCCCTTAAGTATACCGCACCTCCCGCAGTTCCTCCTCAAAGTACTCCGGCAGCAGGCTGTCCACCTGCAGCAGCCCCTTCCGCGTCAGCACGATCGTGTCCTCCTCGACCTCCAGATACCCCGCCCGCCCTTGGTTCGCCAGCGGCTCCGCAAACTCCCGCAGCGGATCGACGCCGAACTTCTTCCGGAACGGCGGCACATCCACACGCCCCTCTTTCATCTGCAGCACCCACTCGCGAATCAGGAGTTGCTGTTTCGTTGGAGTCATGGCGCGATTCACCGGCAGCCGCCCCTCCTGCACGGTCGCCATGTACGCCTGCAGCTCATCGATGTTCTGGTAATGCACACCCTGCAAATGCCCGAACGACGACACCCCCACCGCCAGAATGTCGCTCCCCCGGAACAGGTTGTCCCGAT
>CAZWGW010000213.1:0-9684 GCA_964633565.1 uncultured Planctomycetaceae bacterium | reverse complement strand
AAATCCGCCAGCGGGGGGCGCTTGTCTGGGGGGCGGACCAGGAAGGGGGTGGGCCGTTCATTTTTCCGGCCAACGACGACCCGACCCGGCAGGAAGGGTTTGAGGTCGAAATCGCAGAGTACCTCGCGGGCAAACTCGGGGTTCAGTCGCAGCATTATCAGGGCCAGTGGGACAAGCTTCCCGACCTCATGGACCTGGGGAACATCGACATCGTTCTCAACGGCTACGAATGGTCGGCGGCCCGGGCCGAGCGATATGGAACATCGCTGCCGTACTACGTGTACGAGCTGCAATTGCTGGCACGGAAGGACGACGTCTCGCTGACGTCGTGGAATGACGTGGCCCTCCCCCCCGACGGCCGGCCCAAGCGGATCGCCGTTCTCGGCGGGTCGGCGGCACAGGACTACCTGCAGCAGAACAGTGGAGAGAAGGTCGAGATTGTCAGCTACGAAGGGGCGACGGACGCCATGCGCGGCGTGGAACTGACCCTCGACGGACTGGACGCGAACCTGCAGGACCTGTGCGTGGTGACCCATTATGGTGACGGTTTTCCGGCACTCAAGCGCGTCGGCGAACCGGTCGGTCGCGGGTATTACGTCGTGCTCACGCGGCAGGAGGACTCGCGCCTGCTCGCCGCGATCAATACGGCGATCATCGACGGTCTCCGTGACGGCACGTTGCGCAAGATCTACGAGAAATACGGCATGTGGAACCCGACGCAGTGCGCGCGGGGGCTGGAGACAGATTCCGACGGCGACTTCACGGGCGACATCCTGTCGGATGAGACTGGTGCTCTTCCGTCGAAGGGGTCGGCCTCCGTCCGTGGCTGGCGGGTTGTGCAGTCGCACGGGCCGCTCCTGCTCGACGCCGCAAAGATGACCGTCCTGCTTTCGGTCGCGTCGATGCCACTGGCCATCCTGATCGGCCTCATTTGCGCGCTGTTGCGACTGTACGGGCCGTGGCTGCTGGCGGCGCCGGCCCGGCTGTACGTCGAGGTCGTCCGCGGCACGCCGCTCGCGCTGCAACTCTATTTCATCTTCTTTCTGATCCCGGAGTTGCTGGACCTGGCGTTCCCCACCGCCGACCTGTCGATCAGTCCGGTCTGGGCCGCGATCATCGGTCTGGCAGTGAACTATTCCGCCTACGAGGCCGAAATCTACCGGGCCGGGCTGCAGGCGATTCCGCGCGGCCAGATGGAGGCCGCGCTCGCCCTCGGCATGACCCGCGGCCTCGCGCTCAGGCGGATCATCATCCCGCAGGCGACGCGGCTCGTGATCCCGCCGGTAACGAACGACTTCATCGCCCTGTTCAAGGACACCGCGGTCTGCTCCGTCATCACCGTCGTGGAATTGAGCAAGGAGTATTCGATCCAGGCGCGAAGCACCCAGGCGATTGTCGAACTGGGGCTCGTGACGGCAGTGCTGTACCTGTCCATGAGTTATCCACTGTCGCTCCTGGCCGGAGCGCTGGAACGGAGGATGGCACGCAAACCGTAGGACGGATTTTCAACCCGTCGTCGAGTCGATGCATGGAATTCCTCGATGGAATCCGCAAAGCACCGGAAACAGATTGCCGCGGATGAACATCCGCGGACCGACTTCGTCCACGCCCCATTTGTCCGCGGATCTTCATCCGCGGCTACGACCCCGGCAAGTGCATGATCACACTCACCGACATCCACAAACGTTACGGCCAGACCGAAGTCCTCCGCGGCATCACGATGCAGGTCGCCAAAGGCGAAGTGTGCGTCCTGCTCGGCCCCTCGGGCGGCGGCAAGAGCACGCTGCTGCGGACGATCAACGGCCTGGAGACGTTCGATCAGGGGTCGATCCAGGTCGCCGACGTCCCTCTCGGAGCGGCCGCCGGTCCCGAACGTGACGTCGCGCTGGCGCAGATCCGCCGCCGGGTGGGGATGGTGTTTCAGCAGTTCAACCTCTTTCCGCATCGCACCGTATTGCAGAACGTGACCGAAGCACCGATCCACGTCCTCAAGCGGCCGCGCGACGAGGCCGTCAGCCAGGCACGCGCGCTCTTGGAGCGGGTGGGATTGGGAGAAAAGTGCGACGTCATGCCGGGATCGCTCTCGGGGGGCCAGCAGCAGCGCGTGGCGATCGCCCGGGCGCTGGCCATGCAGCCAGAGGTGATCCTGTTCGACGAGCCAACGAGCGCGCTCGACCCGCGGATGACGGCGGAGGTTACGAGCGTCATGAGCGATCTCGCGCAATCGGGTCAGACGATGATCGTCGTTACACACGCGATGGGCTTCGCGCGGACGGTCGCGCACCGGGTCCACGTGATGCACGCCGGGCAGGTGGCGGAGTCCGGCCCGCCGGAGCAGATCTTCGAGGCGCCGAAACAGGACGTCACGCGCGTGTTCCTGGCGCAGGCGAAGGGAGCGTGATCAGAGCCGCCCCGCCAGCGCAATCCCGTCCCGCGTGACGAGAAACACCTTGGGTGTGATCGGATACGCCGAGCGGTCGTGGTCCTTCTTGACCTGCTTGGCGATCCGTTTGTGCAGCGATGGCTTGTTCGAGAACACGACGAGCGTGTCCCGCTCCGGGATGCCTGCCAGGAACGGCGCGCCCAATGGTCGCGAAAACAACGTGTACAACTCCGGGTGCAGCAGCCGGCTGGCTGCGAAGCTGTCCCCCGTGTGGACCAGGATCAACCGTCCGCCGCCGGGCTGTCGGGCGCCCTCCATGCGGCTCGGCCAGTCGAGTGAGACCAGGTTCTGCATCGCCTGGTCGTGCAGCCGCTTCTCGTCGATACCCCACCGCTCACAGTCCTGGATATTGACGAACCGGAAGGTCTTGGCGCTGCGGATGGCGTAGCAGATCACCACGTCGGCCAGCCACTCGGCCGACACCATGTTTCGAGTCGCCGTCTCCGGCTTGATGTACGAGCGCGGCTTGAGCACCGGCATCAGTCGCCCCTCGGCCTGTTCCCAGGTCTCGTGACCCATCGGCGTCCGGGTGGTCGAGGCGATCCCCTCCACGAACTCCCGGACATACACCTCGCGGCGGTCCGGCGCCAGGCGCACCTGACGCAAGAGGTTGTCGAGCGAGACGACATTGTGCTTGCCGCGCAGGCCCTTGTCGTCGAATTCGTACTCCTGTTCGGGGCACTTTTCGCGAAGTTGCCCCAGCACGTCGATGCTCAACCTGCGGAGCAGGAGTTCGTCGTCGCGCGTGATCGTGAGGCTCATTACGAGCCGCTCGAAGAGCGTGTTCCACGCGTCGCGCTCGGCAACAGGGACCTGGCTGCTGGCGAACAGGACGATGTCGCCGCCGGCGATGATCCAGAAGTGCCCCCCCTGGCCGTCCTTCGTCATGTCGGCCTGCAGACAGTGGTGTCGCTGTCCGGGGACGTCCCGGATGTTGGCCGCGCCGTGGTCCTGGAGCGATTCCCGGAACATTTTCGGCAGGTCTTCGGCAAAGCGGTCGGTGTCGAGGCTGGCCGGGAGGATCGAGATCCACACGCCGACGTCGTCGCGCTCCTTCGGCCCGAACCCGCACGAGCGGCCGTCATCCTCGACCCGGTGCTCCCAGTGGGAGGGGAACTCGAGCCGGTAGGCCTTGTGGGGGTGGATGAAGGTCTGCCAGTGGAGCTGCTGCATTCGTTCACGTCCGGGCGAAAACGCCTTCACGCGCGATTTGACTCCCACATCGCTGCGACAACTGTGCTCGCACGACCGCTTGGCGAGAAACGCAGTGTAGCGGGCGAAAAACTATGGATGAAGGGCTGCGATTTCCGCTACAATTCAACACTGGCGATTACTCTGGAAGTACCTGAACTGTTGCGACGTGAGCCTGAAACATGAGCGCCGCGCCTTCACCCGCAATCACCACGGTAGTTGATCACGGCACGATTGTGGGAATAGAAACATCACTTCCGGAATTGGTAGGGCTGACCGAAGCGGTTTTCCAGGCGCCCGCGAGAATCATCGTCGAGTCCGATGCCGAGTTGCCGGCGATCCACTACGTCGTGGTGGAGACGACGGCCGGCAATGACCTGAATGAGGTTGCATCGCGCCGAGGCGAGTGGTATCGCCGCGTGCGAACACTCCTGGGGACGAATGCGCGGAAGGTTCGACTTTCCGTCGACATGCAGCCATGACGGGCAATGAGCTGATACTGCTGGCCGGGAAACTCGCCGCCAATCCGGCGTTGGGTGATGCCGAGGCCCGCTTTCGCAGCGCTGTCAGCCGTGCGTATTACGGCGCATACCACCTCGCTCGGGTTTTCGTAGCGTCGTTGGGTGGCGTCATCCCGAAGAATGCCACAGGCCATTTCGAGCTTTCGCGAATCCTCTGGGACTCCCGTCAGGAATTTGCCCAGGACGTGGCTTCGCGCCTCGACGACTTGCGGCGAGAGCGCAACCGCGCTGATTACGATCTGGACTCGTCCTCGTTCCGCAACCAGGTCAACGCCGTAAAGTGCGTTGAACTCGCCGACGAAGTACGACTGGCAATTGAGCGCTGCCAACAGGAACCGGCGCTCACCGCCATACGCACGGCGATAAGCTCCTCATAATTCCAGCGAGTGCTCACCCGGACTTTTCGGTGGACCTCTTCGTCAACTGCGACTGCAGAGCCGCTAACTGCGTTCTCAAGTCCTCAGTTTCGGAACACAGGTTTTGATCTCGTTCCGCGGCTGTTGACAGCAGCGCCAAGACCTCATTGACCTGAGGCAGCAGCCGGTCAAGTTCGCGCGAGTGGGCAGATCGGGCGAGCGTCTCCGACTCCTCCCCGTCCTGTTGTGCATACCACTCCTGGAGGAGTCGCTGCTCGTCTGCCGTCAACTCGATTCCGCGCGTCAACCGGTCATGCAGCACTGCTCCAACTTCGTTCTGCATTGGAACCTCTGGATGTGGCCAAATTCGTTCTATTCACGGCGGTCATGTGGTAGACGATCGGTGCGCAGGCGTCCAATCCGGGAATGCAGCGCCGTGAACAATGGGGTACACGATTCTCATTCGTCCGTGCCCTTTGCGCCGACTGCGGCAATTCGCTCGACGAGTTGTTCCGTGAAGAGTCCGAAAGACTCAGCCACTTTGTTCACGAGCGAGTCAGTCTCCAACGGCAGGTCGAAGCGGTCAGGAACTGCAATCGGAATCTGCTGCAATGCGACTGACCCAGCGTACCAACCGAGTGCACTCGACTTGATGCCGCAGTTCAGGAGGCGGACAACTTCGTCCTCGGCTCTCCGGCCACCGCGCAACCAAAACCAGGGAATCAGGGCGCTTGGCGACATGTTAATGCTCACGCCGATTGAAAAACTGGCGCTGCGAGACTTCCTGGGCGTGATACGAAAACTGATCTGCCAGGTCCGTTCAAGATTGCTGCGGACTCTCTCGATGACACTGGCTGGGCGAAAATGTTCCTCGATTGGGGGCGCACACTGTTCCAGCAGTTGTGCTGCGTCGCGGCACGCTGCGTCACCGACCTTTCCAGTGCGCTGAATGCGACTGAGGCTCTCGACCATTGGGCGTCAGGAACAGTCGAAAGACCTCGCGATCCGCACGGTTTCTCTCAATCCAGTCGTCGTAGAACGCAAGCTGTTCGTCGCCCTCCTCGGCATCGATCTTGGCCTCGATCACAACACACCCCGACGCCTTAGTCTGCGATCCGTCATGCCATTCGTAGTCGATCAGGACATCGAGGCGGCCAGTTTTATTGGCTGCGGTTCGGCAACTCACGGGGAACTCACTCTGCACATCCGCACGTACCACGCGCAGTTGCCTCCCAGAGATGTGCTCCAGGAGAGCATCGAGCAGTTCGAAACCGAATCCGTGTTCCCGAGCGTTCAATAGCCACGCCAAAGCCCGTGTGTGGGCTGTTTCCAGCCGTCCGTAATCGATCGTACCAAACAGACTTACAGGCTCGCGCAGCGGATCATCAGCCGGGAGCCCACTGAGATATTGCTGCAACAGTTGCTGCCTGCGCTGGCGCCATTCGGTCAGGATCATATCCAGCCACGCAAGGTCGCTCTGCTCGACTTCTTTGGGACGCGGTGCAGCCTGTTGCGCATGCGAGTAGGCGCATTTCAAGTCTTGCAAGAATCGAGGATCCAGACTCGGGTTCTCGATCTCCGCAGCGACTTGGTTCAGGTCGTTGAGAAATGCGCTTGAAATCGACATTTCTGGATCTGACTCGCCGATTACCTCATTGCCCTACGTCCCTGCCGTCTTCGACGAAACCGTCGCCGCCTTCCGCTGCGGCAGGTTGAAGCACGCCAGCACCTTCCCTTCCTTCCGCGCGAACGTGCCGGCCTTGAGTTGCAGCGGATTCTTGACTTCGTCCAGCGCGAGCGATTCCTCTCCCACCGTCACCACCGGCGCGTGCGTGGCCGGGATGGTCAATTCCAGCGTGAAGTCCGGACACGCGAACGGGCCGCGGAGCATCACGTTGCCGCCGGCCGTTTCGATCCGCGTCAGCTCCTTCGCCGCCCAGTACCGCGCGATTTCGCTGAGCTTCATCCAGTGCAGGTTGTCGTTCCGGGCATGGATGCGGCGGACCACCTCCTGAAAGATCCTGAACCCCCGTTCCTCGCCGTTGTAATAGATCCCCGGCCAGTGGCAGACCATGATCGCCGGCTCGCCCCGGTCGATCACCTGCGGCATGCGGCCCCCCTGCAGGTCCTCAGTGATGAACTGATCGACGGTCCCTTCCTCCAGCCCGTCCCAGCCGCCGAACCAGTCGCCCGTGCAGCCGATCGTGTGCACCACGCACTTCGGGTCGTCGGTCTCGAGACCCGACGCAAGCTGCACGATCGGCGCGACGCTCCGCTCGTCCGTGAACAGGTCGCGGAAGTAGTGCGGGATCTCGGCCTGGTACACGTCGCGCAGCGCCAGCAGCGTCCCCTCCGCCAGCGCCGGCCGCGCGCGGCTGCCGAAGCCCCCCGGCGTCGTGACCCCCTCGCACGGCAGGCCGACGTTTTTGAGGATGCGCAGCGCGTACGAGATGTAGTCGGTCATCTGGTCGGTGCTCATCCCGACGCTGAAGCCGTTGTTCTCCAGATAACGTCCTGTCCGTTCGGCGTAGGGTCGGCCGGTCTTCGTGTCGATGGCGAACGTGTGTGTGACCATCTCCGGGTGGATGTCCCAGTCCTGCGCCATGAAATCCCGCACGAACGCCACGCTGTCGTCCAGTTCCTTGCGCGTCCAGCCGGGCAGGTAGCGGTCAATGCACCCCACGCACGACGGATACGGCACAACGCTGTACTTCCCCTTCACGCCGTGCTCGCGACACCACTCGCCGAACTTGCGGACGAACGAGTCCGGGATCTCGTGCGGGAGCTTGCGCCAGTCCTGCAGGTATCGGTCGGGGTAGACCTCCGCAAGCTGCGGGATCTTGTAGTACGCCAGGTTCACGAGGCAGGTCGAGTCGTCGATGATGAAGCTCACCGGCACCCGGTTGCGCGGATTGAGCACCTTGACGCCGTCCGCCCGGGGCGGGCGGTCCCCCTGTTCCTGCGCGAACAACTCCGCCGCGGAAAGCAATCCGCTCCCCGCAACGAACGCGCCGGCGCCGACCGCGCGCAGGAAGTCACGACGGCTGAATCCGGTGGTGCAGGGCATGGGGAGGGTCCTCGCTGGCAGGCGGCAGAGTCGTTTGGTGGTTTGGCTGTTTGGGGAGTGGTCGCGGGCGACATCAAGCTACCAAACCACCAAGCCCCCAAACTACCCCACAAGCCCGACTCCACCGGCCACGCCGCGTCCCCGATCAGCCGCACGAACCGGCAGCCCCCTTCGTCGCGGATTTCCGGACCTTCCTCCTGACGGGTCACAATCCGCAGTACCTGGTCGACCTCGTCGCCCACGGGAATGACCAGCCGGCCGCCGATTGCCAACTGCCGGTACAGGGGCGCCGGCACATCCGGCGCACCGGCGGTGACGAGAATGGCGCCGTACGGCGCGCGCGGCGGCCAGCCGAGGCTGCCGTCGCCGACGTGGCATTCGATGTTTGTGTAGCCCAGTTCGCGCAGGCGCCGCTCCGCTCTAATCTCAAGGTCGGGCAACCGTTCGATGGTCACGACAAGCGAACAGAGAACGGCAAGGATCGCCGTCTGGTAACCGGTCCCGGTCCCGACCTCCAGCACAGTCTCAGTCCCGTCGAGCGCCAGCGCCTGCGTCATGAGCGCAACCATCAGCGGCTGACTGATCGATTGCCCCCCTTCAATTGGCAGCGCGTGGTTGTCGTAGGCCCGCGCCCGCAGGTCTGTCGGCACAAACGCCTCGCGCGGCACTGTACGGATCGCTTCCAGCACGCGCCGGTCGGTGATGCCGCGCGCCTCGAGTTCGCCGATTAGTCGCCCGCGGGCGACCGTGAAATCGTGCTCCATCTCCGCGCTTGGGGGCCGGTGAGACGAGACTGGGGGATGTGCGACGCAGCGGCATTGTACCACTCCCGGGCGTCACTTCGCCAAACCCGCGCTGTGCCCGAGGACCGGCGCGAGGCAATTCCACATCCGGTCGGCCATCAGCGAGTGGCCGTTAGGCGAGAGATGGACGCTGTCGACCGTTCCGTCCGGTTCGGACAGTATGGCGACGAACGTCCGTTTGGAAATCATCTGGCAACCGAATTCCGCCGCCAGTTCGCGCTGTACGCGGCCGTACTCATTGCAGAACGGCGGCAAGGGAAGTTCCATCAGCAGGACGCGCCGCCCGGGCTGGCAGGTCTCCTCCAACAGTCGTCGCAGGTCAGTGGTGAACTCGTGACTGCCCACACCCGACAACAGGTCGTTGCCGCCAATCTCGACGACCACGACCGACGGTTCCAGGTCGATCTGCTCCGCCTGCCGAAGTGCCGAACGCGCGGTCCCGCCTGCCTGTGACAGGTTGACGACGGGAACCGAGTACCTTCGCCCCATCACCGCCGGCCAGGTGTTCTCAGGGGCGTCATTCATGCCGGCACTGACCGAGTCGCCGATCACATAGACCGTCGCACCCGTCGACACTGGCAGTGCTGGCGGAAACAGCGTCCGCAGTTCCCCGAGCACCACAACCACACAGATCGAAATCGTGGACACGGCGGAGATGCGTATGAGAGATTGCGAACCTGCCGGTTTCACGCGCCGCACCAACACGAACCACATCGCGGCGACAGCGAACCACGCTCCATAGAGCCAGTACGGCAATGGCGTCGCCGACACGGCGATCAGCACCACGGCCGGATAGAAGAGCAGCGTCCGCCTTCGAACTGACGGCCGCAGGACCGGCAAGCTCGACCAGGCCACTGCGGCGACCAGCAGCGCAACTCCCGTGAAGAACACGTTGCCGCTGGCGAAGTGCGCGGCCCAGGGAGACATCGCACGGCTCCCGTAAATGACCGGCAGTACGGGATGCACTGCCACTCACTCGTACGTTCGCGTGGTCGGGACCGTTGGCGCGGCGACAGATTCCGACTGCCAGTCGACCAGGTGCAGCTCGACCGACTCGTAACCGTTGAACTCATTCAGCCCGGCCGTAAAGCAGATCGAGAGCGGCCCCGACTGCCGCGCCAGTTCATCCGCCCAGTCCCCCTTTCCGAACGCCACACAGCGCAGCACCTTGTTCGCTTGTCGAATTCGGACCGACAGATGGCGGTCCCCGCCCCCCATCCGCCGCGGCGGTTCCGCCAGTTCCACGCGCGTGGCAACGAACCGCGGCCGCTGGTGCTCGCTGCCGAACGGGCCAAGCGATTCC
>CAZWGW010000212.1:0-9793 GCA_964633565.1 uncultured Planctomycetaceae bacterium | reverse complement strand
ATTACAACTCCAACTCGCAGACGTCGCGGCTCGACACCAATACCTTTTCGCAAGTTCACGTACAGCTCAACTACAAGGTTGGCGACGAACTCCCCCTCACGATCCTCCGCGACGGCCGGCAGCGCGAGATTCGCGTCAAGCTCGCGGATTGAATGCGGATTGTCTCGTCATCGTCGGGAGTCGCGGCAAATGCCCACCACGGAACTGCCGCCGCGTAACGCACGCCTGCGGATGCTGATCCTGTGCGCCGCTGTCGCGGTCGTGGCCGCCGGGCTCCTCGCCGTCGCGCTCCGCAAGTCCGCCCCCGCCCCCGTGCCGTCCGCCGCGGTCGACGATCGGCCGCCGCGCGAACCGCTCGACGACGTGCCCGAACTGGTGGTGACCAACCCCGGTTATCTCGGTCCCGATGCCTGCCGTGAGTGCCACCGCGAGCGCGTCGAGGAGTTTCAGACCACCGCTCATCATCGCACCAGCCGCCTCCCCGACGCGGCCGAACTTGCCGCGTGGTTCGATCCGCCGCACACCGGCTATGCCACGCGCACAACCGGGCTGCGTTTCGAGATGTCCCGTACCGGGGACGGGTTCTTTCAGTCCGTCGTACACCGCGCCGGCAGCGAGCCGGTCCGCGCCACCCGCCGGATCGATCTCGTCTACGGCGCGGCCGCCGCCGACGTCGTGTTTCACACCTGGCGCGACGACGGACTGTTCCAGTTGCCGGCCGCATGGCTCCGGCCCCTGCAGGCCTGGGGCAACGCCCCCGGCCTCCGCGACGGCGTCGCCAACCTCGATCGTGAAACGACGGCGCGCTGCCTGGAATGCCACAACACCTGGTTCGCGCATCGGCCCGGCACCATCAACCAGTTCCGCCGGAGCGATGCGATCCTCGGAGTCACCTGCGAACGGTGCCACGGACCGGCCCGCGACCACGTCGCCTGGCACAAGGCCCATCCCGGGTCCGCATCCGGCGAGGCGATCGTGAGGCCCGGGCAACTCTCCCGCGAGCGCCAGATGGACGTTTGCGCCCAGTGTCACAGCAACGCCAACAAGCGACGTGGACCGGCCTTCAGCTACGTTCCCGGTGAACCGCTCGCGGCGCACTTCCGCACGGACGTCGGCAAACACCCGGAAGAAGACCACACCACCAACCAGGACCAGTACGTCCGGCAGAGCCGCTGCTTCCAGGCGACTGAAACGCTGACCTGCACCACCTGTCACGACCCGCATCGCGATTCGTCGGCGGAGCACTCCGCCGCCTCCGTGTGCAACCAATGCCACACTCCCGCCGACTGCCCTGAACAACCCCGCCTGCCGGAGGCGGTCCGCGGCCGGTGCGTCGACTGCCACATGCCCTTCCGGCCCGTCGTCAACGTCTACTTCCATACGCGCGACGACGATTTCGTGCCCCTGATCCGGCGGCACGAACATCGCATCGCCGTCCACCCCGATGCACGCGACGAAGTCCTCCTCGACTGGCATCGCGCCCAGCCGGGCCTCGCGAGCGCCGCGGTAGCCGACCGTCTGGCACAGCAACTGGCCGCGCACTGGCTGGCCGAGGCCGATGCGCTCCGCGCCGAGCACCGCTTCCTGGCCGCCAGCGCCGCGTACCGGCAGTCCGCCCGGTTCGTCCCCGCGGCCGAAATGACGGAGAAGTTGCGCGAAGTGATCGGGCTGCAACTGCAAATCAAGGACAACCTCACGCTCGCCCTGAGGCAGCTCGCCGCCGACCAGACCGACGAGGCGCGCCGCGCGCTGGAGCAGGTCCTGGCCATCGATCCGGACCATGCCCAGGCGCAGGCCCGTCTCGGGACGCTGGCCCTGCGGGAGGGCCGCCGGGAACTCGCCCTCCAGCTCCTGGCCGAAGCCGCCCGCGACGACCCCGACGACGCCTACGCCGAAGGGATGCTCGGCTGGCTCGACTACCTCGACGGCCGGCCCGGCCCCGCCCTCGAACACCTGCGGCGGGCGGACGACATCGAACCCTGGAATCCGCAGATCGCGTACGAAATCGGGCTGGCGTCCATGAAGCTCGACGACTGGCCGGCGGCGCGGGACGCCTTCCGCCGCGGGACGATGATCGACCCCGGGCACGTCGGCAACTGCCAGGGGCTGGCCCATGCCCTGCTCCACCTGCAGCAGCCGGCCGAGGCGCTCCCCTGGGCCCGTCGCGCCGTCGGCCTCACCGAGCGCCGAAACCTCGACATGCTGCTGACCCTCAGCGACGTGTACGCCGCCGCCGGCCGCCCGGACGACGCGCTGGAGACGCTCGCCACCGCGCAGGCCCTCGCGCTGACCAGCAACCCCCAGCTCCTGCCGCAGCTCCGCCACAAAGCCGACCAGCTCCGCCACTCAGCCACTGCAAAGGTCCCATGATCCGCTGCTCAATTCCGCCGGCCATTTCGCTGGCATTGATCATCCGTTGCAATCTCATCGCGGCTGAACCGGCCGACCTCGTCCTCCGCGGCGGCACCGTCCACACCTGCGACGCCGACAACCGCACCGCCCAGGCGCTGGCCGCCCGCGCGGGCCGCATCATCGCCGTCGGCTCCGATGCCGACGTCGCCTCACTGATCGGCCCCGCCACGCGCGTGATCGACCTCGCCGGCCGCGCGGCGATGCCCGGCTTCATCGAAGGGCACGGCCACCTGCTCGCGCTCGGCCGGCTCCGCATGGACGTCGACCTCACCAGAGCCCGCACCTGGGACGAAGTCGTCTCCGTCATGGCCGGCGCCGCAACACAGGCTCGACCCGGCGACTGGCTCGTCGGCCGCGGCTGGCATCAGGAAAAATGGACCACTCCCGCGCAGGCCAGCGGCGACCGCTACCCGCACCACGCTCCGCTCAGCGCCGCTACGCCCGACAACCCCGTGCTGCTCATTCACGGCACCGGCCACGCCTGCATCGCCAATGCCGCCGCAATGAAACTGGCCGGCGTCGACCGCGACACGCCCGATCCCCCCGGCGGCGAGGTCCTCCGCGACGCCGGCGGCGACCCGACCGGCGTCTTCCGCGAGACGGCGCAGTCCCGCATCCACGCCGCGCACGAACGCTGGCTCAATCGGCGCACGCCCGAGCAGCGCCGCGCCGAAGACCGCCGCGCGTTCGAGCTGGCCCAGCAGGAGTGCCTCGCCAAAGGCATCACCAGCTTCCACGACGCCGGCTCGTCGTTCGCCGACGTCGACCTCTACAAGGCCCTTGCCGACGAAGGCAAACTGCAGCTTCGCCTCTACGTCATGCTCCGCGCCGATCCGGAGGAACTGGCGGAGAAGCTCCCCCGGTACCGGATGATCGACTACGCCGACGGCCGGCTCACCGTCCGCGCCATCAAGTGCATGGCCGACGGCGCGCTCGGTTCGCACGGCGCGCTGCTGCTGGAGCCGTACAACGACCAGCCCGGCAGCAGCGGCCTGCGGGTGCAGCCGCTCGGAGAGATCCGGGCGACGGCGTTGCTCGCCCTGCAGCACGACTTCCAGCTCTGCACGCACGCGATCGGCGACCGCGCCAACCGCGAAATCCTCGACCTGTACGACGAACTGTTCCGCAGCCGGAAACCCGGTATCCCGGGCGCCAACCTGCGCTGGCGGATCGAGCACGTGCAGCACCTGCACCCGCAGGACATCCCCCGCTTCGCCGACCTGGGGGTCATCGCTTCGATGCAGGCGAACCACGCCACGTCCGACGGCCCGTTCGTCGTCACGCGTCTGGGCTCAGACCGCGCGCGCCTCGGCGCGTATGCCTGGCGGAGCCTGCTCGACGCCGGCGCGAAGATCATCAACGGCACCGACGCGCCGGTGGAAGACGTCGACCCGCTCCGCTGCTTCCATTCGGCCGTCACGCGCCAACTGGCGGACGGCACGACGTTCTTCCCCGAACAGTGCATGACGCGCCTCGAAGCCCTCCGGAGTGACACGATCGACGCTGCATACGCCGCATTCCAGGAGCCGGATCTCGGCTCGCTCGAGGTCGGCAAACGGGCCGACGTGGTGATCCTGTCCGGGGACCCGCTGACCGCGGAGAGCGCGGAGCTTTTGCGGCTCCAGGTGGAGGGGACGATCGCCGGGGGGAGGGAAGTGGAGGGTTGAGGGTGGAGGGTTGAGGGTTGAGGGTTGAGGGTTGAGAGTTGAGGGTGGAGAGTTGAGAGAAAGGAGCACGGGGGAACGGGGGCGCGGGAGCACGGGGGCAAGCGTTCCGGCTGAAGCCTTGCGATACGGTCGCCGTGCGGTTTTCTGCGAGAAACAGGGCAAGCGTACAAGATTCAAGCGTAGAAATTTTTTTTGAAGAGAGGGTGGAGCGAAGGAGGGATTGAGGGACGGAGGGACGGAGCGAGGATTGGATTTTCGCCGTGCGCGCGAGGAGAGCGGATTCTGGATTTGGAACCAAGACGCGGCGAACGGAGAGACAAAAGATCATGGACAGGATCATGCTGGACAGGCCCGCTTTTCCGTGCATGTCGCAGGGCATGGATAGTGTACATAGGAACTCAAGTCGTGTCAAGGGGCGCGGTTGGAAGCAGGAGATACGGAGCGCGGGGGAACGGGAGCGCGGGGGAACGGGGGAACGGGGGCGCGGGGGGTTTTGGATTGCCGACCGCAGACGTCCCTTGGCGCGTCACTGCGGCCTCTGCGGCTTTGCGTCAAGGCGTTATTCGTCGACTGCTTTTGGCTCGACGGTGAGATCGGTGCGGCTGTAGCGCATCGTGCCGACCTGTCCGCCTTCGTTCATGGTCAGCTCGAGCAGGTCGCCCGGTTGACGCTGCAGACCGACGAGCTGCGGCTCTTGCCCCACAGGACTCAGTTTGAGCTTGCCGGTCGGTTCGAACGCCCAGGTCCCGGTGGCTTTGGTCCCCTTCTTGATGACCCGGAACGTGTGGTCGGCCCGGAACGACATATACAGCGGATCGTCTTCGCGGGCCGGTTGCGTGTTCCCTTCGACCGTCAGGCTCTGCGCTTTCCAGATCCCCACCAATTGCTGCGCAAACAGGGCGTTCACCAGGGCCCACTGCTCCTGGTCCGGGGTCGTCACCTGTTCGGGGGTGATCGTGGCAATGGCGACGCGCAGGGTTTCTGTCGGGACCGTCACGTAGCCGTAGGTGGCGTACAACGTGACCTTGTCGCCGTCGATTTTTCCCAGTGCATAGTCCTTGCCGCTCTGGGCGAAGACACAGCGGGCCAGGCCGTCGCGCTCGATCAGATTCGCGGTCGAGTTGCCGGAGAACGCGCCCGAGCCGCCGACCGGTGTACCCGCGCTGCCGCCCGCACCGCCCGGGCTGCCGGTCGGAGCGGGCAGGCAGCCGGCAAGGAGCAGGGTCGCAAGGGCGCAGGCGGCGAGTCGTCGCGTGGTCGAGTGCATCGAGTCATGTCCCGGCAGGAATCGAGGGGCGGAGAGGAACGGATTGAGACTATCGGGGGGCGGGGGATTGTCAATGTCCGGGGAGAGAGCAGTAAGTAGAGAGGGGGAACGGGAGCGCGGGAGCGCGGGAGAACGGGAGCGCGGGAGAACGGGAGCGCGGGAGAACGGGAGAACGGGAGAACGGGAGAACGGCGCGGGGGATTTTGGATTGCAGAAGTCGCACGTCCCTTGGCGCGTCTCGGCGGGCTCTGCGTCGAAGTCGGACGGCGATGCCAGCGACCCGGACGCTTTGAGCGTCCGGGTCGCTGTGTCAGGGCGCGGCAGCCGCCGCCTTGCCGAGGTAGGCCATCAACTGCGGGTCGATGCCAAACTGGGCGCAGAGCTTGTCCCCCTGCTCGATCCACATGCGTTTCAGGTTCTCCTCGATCGCCTTGTCGCCGCCGCTGAACGCGCTGACCAGGGCCTGCCGGCGCTTTTCCAGGGCCTGCACTTTCGGATCGGCCGGGTCTGTGCCGCGGTCCATCTCTACCTTGAGGTCGGCCAGCAGATCCTGCCAGGCCTCGGTCCCCTGCTGGTGCAGGTCGACGCCGGCCGCCGCGGCCTCCGCGTTGCGCTGGCGGAAGGACTCCAGTTGTTCGGTCGTGTAATAGCCTTCGATCATGGTCATCACCTCAATCGTGTAGAGAAACTCGTCGGCGGAGATCTCCCCGGCCGTGCGGAAGCGCTCGGCGAGCGCTTCGAGCCGCTCGCAGAGCTTGCGCTGCAGTTCGATCTGTTCGCGGAGGCGCGTGATGTGCAGGCGGATCACCTCCAGCGGCGCGAAGCCGGGGCGGTCCAGGCAATCGCGGACCTCTTCCAGCGAGAAGCCGAGCTGGCGGAGCGACAGCACCTGCTGCAGTCGGGCGACGTCGTCAGCCATGTAGAGGCGATGCCCCGAGTCGGTGTGCAGCGACGGCCGCAGCAGGCCGAACTCGTCGTAATGGTGCAGCGTGCGGACTGTTAGTCCCGTCCGCCGCGCCAGTTCGCCCACTTTGAGGGGCTCGAAACACCCGGCAGTCATGGCAGTCAGCTCCCGTGGAAACCGTGATCACGGTGAGATGATACGACCTCACGTTACGTGAGGTTCAAGGGCTGTTTTCGAAAAAAACTGGAATTCCGGCGCCCCCCCGCCGGCCCCGTGCCGGTGGAGCGCTGACTGGACTGCCAGAAGTCGAACCGGCGTGCTCGGTGCGTCACCAACGGGCCCCGTGCCGGTGGGACGATGACTGACCCCGCCAGTACACCGAATCTCCACGCTCTCTGAACGATGCACCCCCATACGGCGAAGCCGTGACACATCACAGTCAGGGTTCACCCCGGCGCGCCGGGGTACAACATCGTTCGATTGATTCTGAAAATTCCTGCCCCGAAGGGGCTTTTGCCTTGAAACGCGGAGTCACGTCGATATGATACGCATGTTCAGTTTGCTGAAAGTGGAGGGTCGAGAGTTGAGAGAAGGAGAGAGCCGTGCGATGACCGGCCGCGAAGTATGTGGAGTGAGCAGTCACTGTGGAGGTTGACCCCGTGTCGAAGAAGGCCAAGCCACAGAACCCCTTTTCAGGGCGCTGGCGAATCGTCTCGATGGAGCAGTGGGACCAGGACTTTGTTGATGAAGAGGAAGAAGGATACTTCGAGTTTGACGACCACGGTGGGGGGGCGTTCCATTTCGGATACGTCCACGGCAATATGGACTGCCGCTTGACCACCCGAGACGGTCAGCCCGCCGTCGAGTGGTCCTGGGATGGCAACGATGAGATGGACGCCGATCAAGGCCGAGGCTGGGCCGTCATCAAAGATGGCGAGCTGCACGGAATGCTCTTTTTCCACGGAGGCGACGATTCGGGGTTTGTGGCGAAGAAGAAGACCAGTGGGCGAAAGGCCAGGCCGAGGACGTGAAGAGGTCGGCACGGAAAAGAATCATGGCGATGTCAAGCGGCTGACACTCACCACGCTACACTTCCTCCAACCCCGCCGCGAACAGAAATTCCGCCGTGCCGTCGAATTGCGACGGCGACAATGTCGCATCCGTCTCGCAACCGCGCGGCACCCAGACGATCATCCCTTCGCGGGCGCGCGTGAGCAGCACGCGGTACTTGTTGAGGACGAATTGGCGCAGGTCTGGTTTCTTCACCTGATACCAACGCGCACCCTTGAATCGCTGATATCGCCATTTCTGGTCGTCGGGATGAAACCAGAAGTCATTTCCCCAGCAGATGCCGGTCCAGTCGATCTCCAGACCCTGAATCTCAAATTCCGTCGCCGCGACCTCGAGAAACGACGACGAGCGGACGTCGTCGGGCGGACCAAGGAACCAGTCTTCGTACTTGAACCCTTGGCGGAATCCGGGCGAGACCTCGACGCCGAACGCGCGCGTTCGACCGCGGTTACCTCACGCTGGAGGGTCGAGGGTGGAGAGGGGATGAGGCGCGGGAGAGAGGGGGCGCGGGAGAGTGTGGGCTCGAGCGTTGGGACCGGGCGTGCGGACGGTTGGTCCGCGGCTGGTCCTCGCGCCATTGCGATGAGCGCGATCCAGCTTCCGCTGCTGTGAGGGGTTCGAGCGTTGCTACTCACCAGCCTCCAATCACCGCCCCTCACCCCTGCCGCTTCACCATCGCCTCCACCCACACCGGCACATAGGGGATAATGCAGCCCTTGGAGACCGGCCAGTCGCGATACAGGCCGATCTTTTCGCCAATGGCGACGGCGCGCTGGCGGAGAATTGCGTGGTGAATGCCGATGGCGCCCAGCGTGTTGTTCATCGTCCACTGCACCTCCGGCTTCGCCTGCGGCATCTCTTTTTCGATGCGATCGAGCAGCGCCGCGAGGTCGAGGCCGTCAACCGCCCCCTTGTTCACGCGGCTGGCGGTGAGGTGCCAGCCGGCACGGGCGGCCCAGCGGTCCTTTTCCTTCGCCTTCATCCACTTCTCACGCAGCGCTTCCTTCTCGGGATGCTGTGCGACGACATAAGAGTTCAGCCATTCTGCCACCTGGGCGCAGGTCGTGGAGCGGGTCAGCGTGTCGAGTTCGCCGGCGGAGAGCGACCCCGGCTTAATGATGAGCGTGGCGAGCAGTTGCGCTTCAACGTTTCCGGTGTCCCAGAGTTTGAGCGCGAGTACGTGATCGGTTTTGATCTTTCTGGCCAGCGCGCGGATGTCGCCCAGTTTGACGCCGAACTGATTGTCGGGCGCGCCGGCCTTGATGTTGTGCTTGCGCCGCGCGTCGTCACCGAGGGACTTGAGACGGGCGAGGATTTCGTTGACAGTCATGCCGGCGATTATACGCGGCCCCTGGGGCGAACCAACCTAGACCGTCGTTGCGCGCAGGTCGGACCCGCCGATGCCATCGGCGGGCTTTGGGGGCGCGGGAGTGGAGTGCGGCGTTCGGAATCGACTGCGCGGCACCAATTCCGGCCGGCAAACTCACAACAGTTACACCAGGTCCCCCAGGCCTGCGTGTCAAACTGCGACACGCACAACGTCTGCACGGCGTTCTCATGGACACCCACGCGGTGCTCGTGCATCAGGACCGTCCCGATCACATGCGACCAGCGAATCCCGACTGACCGCGGGACCGGACCCTGTAACGATGAGTGAAAATGAGACGGACACAACATCTGCATGGCGTTCGCAATACAAAGTTCCGGCAGATTCGCGAATTCATGAACGAGTTGTTGTTCGCCGCAGGAAGCCGCGCACAATGGACGGATCGGCATTGCACATCGCGCCAGCACGCTGCTCACAGCGGACCCTCAACACAAACGGACATGAAGGAGTGGAGTAATGACTGCTCTCGAGACTGCCACACGAACGCTCCCGGAATCCATTGCCTACCTCGAACTGGACTTCCTCGGCTGCAAACTGCTGGAGGACGATGCGTGCGAAGCCGACCGCCGCAACGGCGAACGGCTGTGGGACGAGGAACGCGTCGAACGGGCCCTGCACGAATACCGGCAGTTCCTCGCCCTGATGCTGTGGCACCCGGAAGCGTTCCTCGTCCCCTCGGAAGACATTGACGAAGTCTGGCACGCGCACGTGTTGAACACCGCCCGCTACCAGGCCGACTGCGAAACGATCTTCGGCCAGTTTCAGCATCACCTCCCGACGTTCGGCCAGTCGGAAGACGTGCAGGCGGAGCACCTGCAGGGTCGCGACGAGACGCTGGAACTCTTCGCCGAAGCTTTCGGGGAAATTCCCCGGTCGTACCACTGCGACGATAATCTCAAGTGCGGCCGCGGGGATGACTACCTCAAATGCGGTCGGACCGACGCCGCGAAGTGCGGCCGGACGGAGGTCTCCGTCAAGTGTGGCCGCACAGCGGCCTCCGCCAAATGTGGACGGATTGCGACCTCCGCGAAATGTGGACGAACGACCGACTCTCTCAAGTGCGGCCGGACGGGGACCTCTGCGAA
>CAZWGW010000211.1:8730-9812 GCA_964633565.1 uncultured Planctomycetaceae bacterium | reverse complement strand
GCAGGCGGTCGGGTTTGACACGTCCCGCGGCGACGCGATCGACGTCGTCGTCAGCCGGCTGTCGGGCCTTGAGAGCCTGATTGTCGAACCTCCGGTCGGACTGTCCGCGTGGCGGCAGTACGAAGGGCTGGTCCGCAGTGCGTCGCTGGGGATCGCAGCACTGGTGGCGTTATCACTCGGCTTGCTGACTCTGCGGCGGCTCCGGCCGATCGGTGTGCCGGTCGGAAGCGCCCAGGACCTCTCGCCCGACCTGGCGCAGCGGCTGGCCGAGCTGTCGCAGCGCGCACAGGATGACCCACAGTCCGTGGCGACCGCCCTTGCCGCCTGGCTGAATACGGCCGATGACGCGGCCGCCCGCCAGCACAAGGCTGCCGCCTGAATCGGCTCCGACCAAGGGGAACGCGTCGAATGTCTGCTGACGCTGTGGACGACAAGATTGCCGTGCTGCTGAACCTGCTCGGTGACGGGGTCGCCGAGCAGGTGCTGCAGCGCTTGCGCCCCGAACGGGCCGCGGGACTCCGCCAGCGATTGCACTCCGTCAGGTCCACGCCTGTTTCCCGCCGCCGGAAGGAAGATGCCGTGGCAGAATTCGACCGGTTCTACCGGTTCGTGACACAGACGGCGCAACCCGCGTTGCGCATTGTCGGCGGGTTCGACGCGGATAACGAGGAGGGAGCGGCGGCGGCCGACGGCACCTTTGTGCCTGGAGATGATCCGTTTGCCGACCTGGAGCGATTGACTCCGCTTCGTCTGGCTGTGGCGCTGACGACCGAACATCCGAAACTGGCCGCCATTGTGCTGAGCCACCTCCCTGCGGAGCGCGGCGCTGAAGTCCTGGATGCCCTTCCGGAGGAGCACCGACGGCTGGTTTTCGTGCAGCTCAGCCGTGTCGACCAGGCGTCGCCCGAAATCGTGGCCCGGA
Organism: uncultured Planctomycetaceae bacterium; assembly: GCA_964633565.1. Taxonomy (GTDB): domain Bacteria; phylum Planctomycetota; class Planctomycetia; order Planctomycetales; family Planctomycetaceae; genus CAZWGW01. The sequence continues at coordinate 8,890 of CAZWGW010000211.1, read as the reverse complement.
TCGTGCGCGCGGTCGTGCACAAGGCGCTGCAGATGGAACTGGAGTCGCCGGATGAAGTCGATCGCATCCAGAAAGCCGTCGCCGTGCTGCGATCAGTCGACCGTCCGCGGCGCGGCCCGTTGTTGCAGGCCGTCGAAGCGACCGACCAGGAAACGGCCGC
>CAZWGW010000211.1:0-8720 GCA_964633565.1 uncultured Planctomycetaceae bacterium | reverse complement strand
GACGACCTGCTCAAGCTGGAGAATCGCACGCTGCAGCGGCTGATGGGGGAAGTGGACTCGCAGACGCTGGCCACCGCCCTGTGCGGCGCGGACGAAGCGCTGATCGAACGGGTGATGTCCAACCTCGCCAAGCGGGCCCGCGACGCCCTCCGCGAGGAACTCGAATTCCAGAAGAATGCGCCGCAGCAGGTGATCGACGAGATGCGCAAACAGGTGGTGCAGATCCTCGCCCGCCTCGAGCAGGAAGATGCCGGCTGACCCTGACTGTGAAGGATTGCTCCGATGTCGAGACAACGCGTGGCCCTGCCGGTTTCACCCAGCGCGGTGCGCCTGCGGACGGCCCAGCCGCCCGCCGACCTGGTCCACTCCGTTGCTCCGACATCGCCGGCGCCCGCGGCGGCGTCGCGCAACATTGAAGCGGTCCTGTCCACGGCCAACGAGCGAGGCAACACTCAGGTCGGTGTTGACGATGCCGTCACGACGCTGCTGGAGTCGTTGCGGACCACATTCGAAGAGCTGGAACAACGCCGGCGGCAGTCACTGGCTGACATGCAGCAGACGGCGATAGAACTGGCCGTGGCCATCGCGGCCCGCATTGTCCGCACGGTGATCGACCGGGACGAATTCCAGGTCGCGGAGCTCGCCGCGGAAATGGTCTCACGACTGTCGGCTCGCGGCCCGGTGGTCGTCTCACTCCACCCGGCTGACCTGGCGCTGTTCGAACGCCAACTGCAGGGTCGTCCCGTTCCGTGGGGAACTGACGTCCGCGTGACCGTGCAGGCGGACTCGACATTGGAGCGCGGCAGTTGTCGGGCCGCCGCTCCCGACCTGGAACTCCTCTCCGACGTGCAATTGCACGTGGCCGACATTCGCGAAGCGCTACTGGAGTCGATGGAAGATGCTCAGACTGAACGCCGACAGGCTCAAGCAGGCGATCGCAACCTCCGACGGTTTCCGGACCGTCGGGAGACTGCGTAGCGCCCGGGGCGTGCTGGCCGCGCAGTTGACGGCCGGCGTGGGTGATCTGTGCCAGCTTCGGCTGGCGGGGGGACGGTCTGCGCTGGCGGAGGTGATCGGTTTTGATGGCGACAAAGCGCAGATCATGTGCTTTCATCACTGCCAGGGGGTCGAGTCGGGGCAGGAAGTCGTCGCGTTCGGCCGGCCGCAACGTGTCCCCGTCGGCCCGGACCTGGCGGGCCGGGTCATCAGCGGGCTGGGGACCCCCATCGATGGCGGAGGTCCGCTGACCTGTCGCCGCTGGCGGCCGATCCTCGGACATGCTCCCGCGGCCCTTCAGCGGCCGCGGATCGACACGCAATTCGTCACGGGACAGCGCGCAATCGACGGCCTCTTGAGTTGCGGCCGTGGCCAGCGGATCGGGCTGTTTGCCGGCAGCGGCGTCGGCAAGAGCACGCTGCTGGGTGAGATCGCCAAAGGGGCGCAGTCGGACATCAACGTGATTGCATTGATCGGCGAGCGCGGCCGCGAAGTCGTGCCGTTTCTCGAAGATTGCCTGGGGGCGGGCGGGCGGGCGCGTTCGGTCGTGGTTGTATCGACCTCTGACGAAACGCCGCTGATGCGCGTCCGGGCGCTGACGACGGCCCTCACAATCGCCGACGACTTTCGCGCCCGCGGGAAACACGTCCTGTTCCTGCTCGACAGCCTGACGCGGCTGGCGATGGCCCAGCGCGAAATCGGCCTGATGCGCGGCGAGCCGCCGACGGCCCGCGGTTACACTCCCTCGGTCTTTCAGCTCCTGTCGGAGTCGCTGGAGCAGTTGGGGACGTCGCCCGCTGGTTCCGTCACCGGTATCCTCACCGTCCTGGTGGACGGCGACGACATGCACGATCCGATCGCCGACGCCGCACGCTCGATCCTCGACGGACACATCGTGCTGGACCGCAAGCTGGCCGCCCGCGGGCATTTCCCTGCGATCGACGTCGCGGCCAGTCTCAGCCGCGTCTTCCCCGAGGTCACCGGCCGCGAACACCAGACCGCGGCCCGCAAGCTGCGGGCGATCCTCGCCACCTACGACGACGTCCGCGACCTGATCCAGATCGGCGCGTACCAGCGCGGCAGCATGCCGCAGGTCGATCGCGCCATTCAGTTGCTGCCTGCCGTGACAGCGTTCCTGCGGCAGGAAGTCAATCAATACGTCCCATTGGAAGCGACGTGGCGGCAGTTGCTGGAAGTCACCTCGGCATGGACCGACTAGGCCCCCGAACATGCAGCACGAGCTGACCAGTCTGAATCGTATCCTTCGCCTCCGGCGACAGGCGGCGCGACTGGCCGATGCCGCCTGCCTTCGCGCGCGGTTCGAACTGGATACGGCGCAGTCTGAACTCAATCTCTGGCAGCAACGGCTGCAGCATCTGGCCGCTGAATCGGCGTCCGTGCTGGGGACGCCGGATGCCGCCGCGCGCCTGTGTGTGGCGCAGGAACTCGCGGTCGAATTCGAACGCAGTCGAACCATGGCTCGACAGCACACGATTGAAGCGCGACAGCTCTTTCAAGAAACGGCGGAGCTCTGCCGGCGACACCGGCAGGACGTCGAGGTGCTGGAGAAGCTGCTCGAATCGCGGCGGTTCGAAGCGGAACGTCTTGAGGAACGCCGGACGTCGCGGGAACTTGAGGACCGCACGCTGCAGTCCTGGCGGCCCCCGGTAGCGCCCCCCGCACAGTTTCCTCCGCCGAGTGACGCACCTGAATTCACGCCGCCGGAGACCAGAGAACTGACACGGGAGCAATCAATATGGGCAGAGTAATCCGCATCCTGGTGGTCTTCAGCCTGTTGTCCGGGGGATCGGGCGCCGCCACCTGGTACTTGATGCACCGGGCTGACGCGAAGGCTGACGCCGACACCGCCGCCGCTCAAGTCCCAGGACAGCCGGGAAACGAGTGGGAACATGGTCCGGCGCTGGAGCCGCCGGACGGGAGCATGCCGGTAGCCCTTCGGCCACAGCCCATGACGCCGGAGGAGGTCATGCGCCACGCGCTGGAATTGCGGAGCCGCGAACAGACGCTCAACGAACGCGAACTGGCAATCGACACGCAGGACTCCCGCCTGCGGATCGTCCAGGCCGATGTCCAGGCTGAAGAACAGTCACTGCGCGGGCTGCAGCGCGAGCTGGAGACGCAGGTGCAGGCGGCGCGGCAGCTCCTTAGCCAGGTCCTGGAGGAACAGCAGAAGCTCCAGCATCAGCAACTGGAGGCCCAGACGCAACTGCAGGCTGCCGAGAAGGACCGCACCGCTCAGGATGTTCAGCAGCGCCAGAACGAAAAGCAGATGTCGAAGTGGCTGTCCAGCATGGCCCCGGAGGTCGCCGCGCAGCTCGTCAGGGAACTTGCCAACAACGGTCAGTTGGACACGGTCGTACAGATGCTGTCGAACCTCAATGAGCGCGAGGCGTCCAGAATCCTCGAGGCCGTCGGCGACGTGGGACTGATCTCCGAACTGACGGAGAAATTCCGTGTGCTGAAACGCCCCGAATCGAACACAACGCGACGCTGATGCCGTCTGCTCGCTCCGCGAGCGGACGAGCAGCAGTCCGTCTCGTGGAGCGAGACGTCTCCATTCAGGAGTCCTCATGTCCCCCGCGCAGGTGATTCAACTCGGACGGGAATTGCTGATCACGGCCATTCTGCTCTCGCTCCCGGCGGTGGCTGTGAGCCTGATCGTCGGCACGCTGATCAGCATCCTGCAGACCGTGACCAACATTCAGGAACAGACCCTGTCGTTTGCGCCACGAATCCTTGCCGTCGGGATCGCACTGATCGTCTGCCTGCCGTGGATGCTCAACGTCGCCGGCAACTTCACGTTGCGCGTATTTCAGATGATTGTGGAGGCCGGGCCGTGATCGAAGCGACCATCCTGGTGTTCATGCTGGTAATCGTCCGGGTCGCGACGCTGCTGGCGGTCTTCCCGCTGTTCGGCAGCCGCAATCTGCCGAACACGGTCAAGATCGGCGTCGCGGTGGCGATGTCCGTCTGCTGGTCGACGCTGGGACCGGCCGCCGACGCGGCAGCCGCCTCGCCGCCGGCCTGCAACGGGCACTGGCTGTGGTACGTCGCGGCGGTCGTGCGGGAGGTGATCGTCGGGGGTTCGTTGGGCGTCGCCTGCGGTTTGTTCCTGCTGCCGGCCCAGATTGCCGGGAGCTATCTTGCCCAAGAACTGGGACTGACGCTCGCCACGCTCACGAACCCCGGCGACAACAGCGCGGCGACCGTGGGGTCACAACTCATGAGTTGTCTGGGCACGCTGCTCTTCTTTGCGCTCGACCTGCATCACGCCGTCCTTCGCACGTTGTATGGTTCGCTCCTGTCGCGGCCGGTCGGCACCGGGTTCCGGCTCCCGGCCCCCGAACGGGTCCTGGCGGGGTTCAGCGATGCACATGAGGCCGGGCTGGTCATCGCCGCGCCGGCCGGAGTAACGCTGTTCCTGCTGGCGGTGGTGATGCTCGTCGTCATGCGGGTGGCGCCGAAGTTCAACCTGTTCTCGTTCGGGCTTTCGTTCCGGCTTGCACTTGGATTCGTGGCTGTGCTGCTGTTCCTGCCGGAGATGTGCCAACTGCTGACCCGCATGTTCCTGCATATGTCGCATTGTCTGGCGGTGTGACATGGACGAAGTTTCTGATCAGTCCCGGACAGAAGACCCGACGCCACGGCGTCGCGAAGAGGCGCGGCGTCAGGGCCGCATTCCGCTCAGCCACGATCTGGGGTCCGCACTGCTGATCGCCGGCGCGGCTGCGGCTCTGTGGCTCGCCGGGCCGTCGCTCGGGGGACAGATGAGCGGCTGGCTCCGGAACGCCCTCGTGTGGCCGGGACCGGGCGAGGTCTCGGCCTCGCACACGACCTTGATGGCACGGTGGGCCGGTGGACAGTTCCTCTCGGCCGTTGGCGCGCTGCTCGCCGCGCTGCTCCTCCTGTCGGTCGGGACGGTCGTGCTGCAAGGCGGGGGGACGGTGACTATGCAACCGCTCGCGCCGGACTGGGAACGGCTCTCTCCGACCCGCAACTGGTCCCGGCTGCTGTCTCTGGAATCCGGCGTCCGGGCCCTGATTGCCGCGTGCAAGGTGGCGGCAATTCTGTCTCTGGCCGTCTGGTTCGTCCAATCTGACCTGGACCTGCTCGCCGGCGCCGGCCGCGGCTCGCTCCGCCGCGCCGTTTCCGCGGGCTGGTCGAGCATGCTGCACCTGGTGGGGTGGTGTGCCGGAGCACTGCTGGCGCTCGGCACGGCCGATTATCTGTTCCAGCGCATCCGCCACGAGCAGCGACTGCGCATGACGCGCGAAGAACTGAAGCAGGAACAGAAAGAGGACGAAGGCGACCCGCACCTGCGGGCGCGGATCCGCAAACTGCAGAGAGAGGCGGCAAAACAGCAGGGACTCAAGGACGTGCCCCGCGCCACGGTCGTGTTGACCAATCCAACGCACTTCGCCGTCGCGTTGCGCTACGAGCGGGGCGAATCGGACGCGCCCCGCGTGCTCGCCAAAGGGACCGACTCCCTGGCCCGCGCGATGGCCCGAATTGCGAAACAGCACGGGATTCCGGTCATCGAGCAGAAGCCGCTGACCCGACTGCTGTTTCGCACGGTCGACGTCGGCCGGGAAATCCCGGTGGAACTGTACCAGACCGTCGCCGAAATCCTCGCCCAGGTCTATCGCCTCCAGGGGCGCGGCTGATCGTCGTTGCCGAACGCCTCCAGCAGCGGCCGGATGTCGCGGCGGTAATTCCGCCAGCGCCCGACCGACGAGCGGTAGAGGGGCTGCCGGACCTGCCACTGGCTGGCCGTCTGCACCGGCGTCCGGCCGCGATCAAACTCGAGGCACCGCGCGTCCCAGTCGAGGTTGCAGTACTCGACCAGGCGCCGGGCACAGGCTTCGGGCGTAAAGACCAGGTCTTCGTACTGCACATCGCAGATCGAGACAGGCAGCACGTCGTGCCAGTGGTGCATCAGTCGCTCGTACTCGGAGTAATACGCCGCGAGGTCACCCAGGTCGTATGCGTAGGGCAGTCGGCGCTCGAAGTGCTGCTGATAACACGACAGACACACGTCGCGCGGGTCGCGGCAGCAATGCACGATGTACGCTGCGGGAAACAGCAGCGCGATCAGGCCCAGATGCAGGAAGTTCGTGGGCATCTTGTCCGTGACGCGCCGGACGCCGTCCGTCGACACGTCGACGGCGGCCCGGTAGCGTGCGGAAAGTTCGCGGACCGTCGCCTCGTCGAGTCGAGTCAACGACTCGGGATAGTGGGGACTCGCTGCCGCGCGGGCGTCGAGGTCATCGACCAGTTGCTGGATTTCGCGGCGCTCCCCGCGCCCCCGCACGGCGACATGATTCGCCAGAATCTGCTCCACGAGCGTCGTGCCCGAGCGCGGCATCCCGACGATGAACACGAGACGATCGGTCGAGTCTCCCCACGTCCGACGATCCTTGAAGAGACTTTCTGATACCGCGGCTGCAGCGATTCGACGGCCTGATCGGGCATCCCCAGATGCCGCCGCAGCGAGCCAAGATTCGCATGCCCCTCAACCAGGTGCGGCTGCAGCGCCAGCGCGCGAGTAAAGCACGTTTCGGCTTCGCGCAGACGGCCGACCATGCGCTGCGCGACGCCGCAATTGAGCCAGACCGCGGCATTGCACGGGTCGATGCGCGCGGCCTGTTCATACTGCTCGACGGCTTCGCGCCAGCGCTGGGCTGCGAGAGACGCATCGCCCTGCCGTGCATGCGCCTCTGCTGCCTGCGACGGAAGGCGCTGGTCGATGGGCGGACCCGACGGGGCAGCGGAGTGCCCCATCGCGCGCCGGTGCGGCCGGGGGACGTTCGGCGATCGCGGACGACTGCGCGGCATCCGATGGGACCTCCCCTGGGGTCAGTTCGCTCGAAGTGCCAGCCCGATGCCGGCCGCCTCCCGGCCTGCCGTCCGCGTTGCCCATTCACGGAGCCGGTTCAGCCCCAGCAGGGCCACGGCATGGTCGACGCGCGTTTCCCGCCGCCGACGGCCGAATGCAGGCGCGTTCGCCATCTGGAGGACGGCCTGTGCCAGCACGTCGTCCGCCTGAGCGAACTCCGCAATGCGGCGGAGGTCCGCATCCGGCTCGAACAGCATGGGCAGCCAGTTCGCGCAGGCGCGGCGCAAGTCGTGCCGGACGAAGTGCGGCCCGACACGTGGTTCCGCTGCGTGCGGAGGACGCGGCACGTTGTCGTGCGGGGAAGTCATTTCAGGAAATCCAGCAGGGATTGATTCATGACCTGGACCGTGGCGGCGTAGGCGGTCTGCAGCAGCAGTTGAGATTGCTGCAGCCGAACCGCCGCTTCGGCCACGTCTGCCGACTCAAGGTCGCTGGCCGCGGTTTGTCCTTCCAGTCGCAGCGTCTCGGACCGCGTCTGCAGGAAGTCCAACTGCTGCAACGTCACCGACTGCTCGCCGATGACGCGCAGGAACTGATTGTGCACGCGGTCGATGTCGCCGATTCGCCGCTGGAGCGCCGCGTGCCACTCCGCCGACGGCACATTGTTGAAAGCGAGCAGGTCGCGACGCAGGTTCTGCAACACCTGAAACGCATCCGCCGCGCCGACGTAGTCGATCTCATCGGCCCCTGTGCGCGTGATGCCGCTCCCATCGATATAGGTCACCGACTGTGTAAGGCTGTCTGTGACGGCCTGATTCGTGGAGAAATCGATGGGCGCCACTGTGGCGCCGCCGTCCACTGAAAGAGTGCCGTCGGCGGTGACGTCCACGTCGCCGGAGAATCCCGGCGTAATCGCCGACATGTCAAGATAGACGACGTCGCCGAACGGTCCGGTGACGGCGAGGTCGGTATCGCTGCTGGTGAAATTGACGTCCGCACCACCGTCGAGCGAAACACTCCCGAACGCCCCAGTGCCGCTGACGTCGGTGATCGTCAGCAAGTGCGTCCCGGCCGCGCCGATGATCGTGTCGCCCGTTGCCGAACCGGCGCCGGGTTGCACTCCGGACCCCGCGGCAAAGGTCGTGGCCGTATGCCGGACGATCAACTCGTCCTGGCCGGTGGCGCTGCTTGTACCGCTTCCGGCGGCCGCCCCGGTCTGCCCTACGAAGATCGGCGTTTCGCGCTCCGTGGCGAGAAACACTTCGCGGCCCGTGTACAACCGGTCCGCCGTGCGCCCTTCGCCGATGGCCGCACGGCTGCGGGCTTCGCTTCCAACGTACTGCACCGGCGCGGCGACATCGGTGGAGACGCCAGTCTGCACGAACGGGGGCTGGTCGGTGCGCGTGCCGCCATAGAGGTATTCGCCGTCGTGCTGTGCGTTCGCAATCGCCAGCAGACGCCCGAGCAGGCTGTCGATCGTCTGTACGTACCCTTCAATCTCGGCCGGTTCGGTCGCCTGCTGCGCCTGCAATGCGATTTGTTTTGCCTGGACGAACAGGTTCTGCGCGTCCTGCAGGTTGGTCACGGAGACGTTGAGCGACGTCCGCACGGTCTCGATGTTGGCAACGTCGGCCGTGCGGCGCGCGCCGCCGGACCGCAATGCCAGGAGCGCACGCATCCCCGTCGGATCGTCCGACGGACGCTGCAGCTTGAGTCCGCTGGACAAATGGCTCTGGAACCGGCTGACGTCGAACGCGTGCTTGCGCGCCGATTCCAGCGATTGCAGCAGCATGTAGTTGGTTGTGACTCGAATGGTCATGGCGTCCTATTGACCTTCGCAAAACGTAGTGACTGGATTGCAGGATGA